>DAIOEQ010000013.1:1009-5012 GCA_036746215.1 Prevotella sp. | reverse complement strand
GGTACTCGGATCAGCCACTGCCACTACGGCCTTGGTGCTTCCGTCGTTCATTCTGATGATCCTCATCAGCAAGATGTTCATGAAATACATGAAGACCCGTGCGGTGCAAGATGTCTTCACGGGGCTGCGTCCCGCCGTGGTGGGACTACTGGCCGCCGCCACACTGTTGCTCTGCAATGGCGAGAATTTCTCCACGCCGGCCCATCCCTGGCACTTTTGCATCAGCATCGCACTCTTCATAGCCACCTTTGTCGGCACAAAATGGGTGAAGATCAATCCCATACACATGATTTGCTATGCGGCATTCGCGGGGCTGCTGTTACTCTACTGACAAGCCTTTACCACCATTAACGTCACTCGCGTCACTAACGCCCGACACAATAACAACCTATCCCACACCTTAAAAAACACATGAAACCATCCAACACGGTGAAAGGATTCACCAACCGATGGATATCAGCGACATCATTCGGACTGATACCATTGTTCTCCATACCCGTCATGACAGCAGGCATGCACCTGCCTTCCATGATGGTTTATCGCTTCGCTTTTGGCTGTCTGGGCATCCTCGCGGTGCTGTTGTGGCAACGAACAAGCATGAAGGTGTCTCTCGTCGAACTGGCAGAGATTAGCCTCTTGGCCCTTTTCTATGATGTCGAAGCACTTCTCATGATACTCGGTTACAACTACATGCCCAGTGGAGTCGCCACGACCCTGGTGTTCTCCTACCCCATCTGGACGGAGCTGCTCATGCTATTGTTCTTCCACGAGCGTTTCTCCTGGCCCACCATAGGCGCCATGGCCCTCGCCTTCGCGGGTGTGGCGTGCATGTCGGGCTTCGGCGGCGACGCCGACATCCAACCGCTTGGCGTAATCATCGAACTGGCCGCCGGATTCTCCTATGCGCTCTACATGGTATCCATGCCCCACATGAGAGTGCGTCACATGGGAGGCCTGAAGTTGACATTCTACGTTTTCCTTATGGGCATGGTGTTTTTCGCGATATTCTCATGCTTGTTCTTCGATGGTGTTGAGATGGTCAAGAGCACCGACATGTTCATCAACCTCATCCTATTGGGCATCGTCTCCACCGCCCTGAGCAACGTCACACTCATTCCCGCCATTGAGCAGATAGGGGCCACGCTGACCGCCATACTTGGTGCCTTCGAGCCCTTGACAGCCATGATCATCAGCATCCTTATCTTCGGCGACGCGCTGACCCCGGCGATAGGCGCAGGCTTCGTGCTCATCATCGGCGCCGTAATGTCACTTATTCTCTTAAAAATGAAACGTCCATGAAGCCTAAACATTGCCTGTTGTTGCTGACTTGCCTATTGGCGCAAGTACACACGTTGGCCCAACGCCGCCCCCTGCGTCCCGTCACATTCGACACAGACACCCCGTTCGTCCACGACCCGGTGATGGCCTATGAGAATGGTGTCTACCACGCTTTCTACACTGGCAACCACATCGGACACATGACGTCCACCGACCGCCACACATGGAACGTGAAGCGCGACGGGCTCATCAAGGACATTCCCACATGGACACACGACAGCGTGCCAGGCTTCAGAGACCACATATGGGCACCTGACATAATCCGCTGGCGCGACCGTTGGTGGATGGCATACAGTTGTTCGACCTTCGGTAAGAACACGTCGGCCATAGGATTACTGTCGGCCTCGTCACTGAATGCGGCCGACTGGAAAGACGAGGGATGCCTCGTGGCCAGCCGCGCTCGGCGCGACAACTGGAACGCCATTGACCCTGCCTTCGTCAAGGACGACAAGGACAGCCTGTGGTTGGCATGGGGCTCATTTTGGGATGGCATCCAGCTGGCTCCCCTCGCCATGAGAAACGGGAGGCAACAACTGGCTGGTTACCCGCGGACCATCGCGCGGCGCTACTATCGTAACGCGCCCGACGGACTGCAGAATCCCACATCAAGACATGCTGGTGTGAATGCCATCGAGGCACCATTCATCCTGCGCCATGATGGGTTCTATTATCTCTTTGTCAGTTGGGACTACTGTTGCCGGGGCGAACAGAGCACCTACCGCGTGGTCGTCGGTCGCAGCCGAGAGGTCAGCGGCCCCTACCTTGACCGCCAAGGGGCTCCCATGTACGCAGGTGGCGGCACGCCCGTCATCAGCGGAGACGGCAAGGAGTTTGAGGCTGCAGGGCACTGCGCCGCCTATCATCTCCCCGAAGGCGACGTGTTCATCTGCCACGGCTACAGCATTCCCCTGCACGGCCAGAGCATTCTCATACAACGAGCCATCGTATGGAAAGACGGATGGCCCACACTGGAACAAGAAAAGGGAGAACGAAACAAGCAAGCGGAAAAACAGTAACCAACAAATATATTCACACGGTTTGGCAAGCAATCATCAGCCATTTCGCAATAGCAAAAACTAAGACTTTCCAACACAAACACTCTCAAACCACTCAATTGTACAAACTAAAACTCAAGAAACAATGACGAAGAAACAACTCGTTGGAGCCGTAATGCTCCTCTCCGCCATGACCGCCAACGCCCAAAAGGACAACGCGCCGACCATGGGCTGGAGCTCATGGAACACCTATCGTGTGGCCATCAGCGACAGCCTCATCAGGCACCAGGCCGATTGCATGGTGAAGACAGGCCTGAAAGACGCGGGATACAGCTACATCAACATCGACGACGGCTTCCAAGGCGGCCGCGGCAAGGACGGCAAACTGAAAATCAACCCGCATCGCTTCCCCAACGGACTGAAGCCCGTGGCCGACTATATCCACTCACGAGGCCTCAAGGCAGGCATCTACTCGGACGCTGGCCGCAACACGTGTGGCAACTACTATGACAAGGACACGCTCTCCGTGGGTGTGGGTTTCTACGAGCACGACAACGAAGACGCCCGCTTCTACTTCCTGGACATGGGCTTCGACTTTGTGAAGATAGACTATTGCGGGGGAGACGCCCGCCAGAACACCGACCGCCTGCAACTCGACGAGGAGACCCGCTACACCGAGATCCGCAAGGCCATCGACGCCACGGGGCGCAAGGGTATCCGCATGAACGTGTGCCGCTGGAACTATCCCGGCACCTGGGTGAGCCGCGTGGCCGACTCGTGGCGCACCACTGTCGACATCTACGACAGTTGGAAGTCAGTGGCCGGAATTCTCCGCGAGAACCTCTATCTCTCCGCCTACAGCAGCGACGGCCACTACAACGACATGGACATGCTCGAGGTAGGGCGGTCACTTTCGGAGGAGGAAGACAAGACCCACTTCGGCATGTGGTGCGTCATGGAGAGCCCGCTGCTCATCGGCTGCGACCTGGGCTCCATCAAGCCGCAGACGCTCTCGCTGCTCAAGAACCCGGAGCTCATCAAACGGTGTCTTCATCCTCGCGAAAGACGTGAAGACGCTCTATGGAACCCAACGCGCCGTGGCCTTCTACAATCCCGCCAACAGCGGCGCCACCGCCACATTGGCCTTCCGCGACGTCGACCTGGCCGGCAACGTGAAGGTACGCAATGTCTTCGACCGTAAGGATGAGGGCACGCTCACAGGCGGCAAGATGCAAGTCGACGTGCCAGCGCACGGTTGCCGCATCTTCGTCCTCACGGGAACAAAGCGTCTTGACCGCCAGCGCTATGAGGCGGAGACAGCCTACATCTCCGACTACCAGGAGCTGTGGAACAACCAAGCCAAGAAAACCGGCATCTATGAGTATGACAACAACTGCTCGGCTGGCATGAAGGCCACATGGCTGGGCTGCTCGGCGCAAAACGACTTGCAGTGGCAACACGTCTACGTGAAGAAGGGGGGCAAGAAGACCCTCAGCTTCAAGTGTCTGTCACCCGACAAGCGCGCTTTCACCGTAAGCGTCAACGGCAAGGACATCGCGACCCTGACCGTGCAAGGGAACGAGACCGTCAGCGTCGCCGTGAAGCTCAACAAGGGCAACAACATCATCCGCCTGCACAACGACACGACATGGATGCCCGATGTGGACTGC
>DAIOEQ010000013.1:0-999 GCA_036746215.1 Prevotella sp. | reverse complement strand
CATGACCATCCGGTAAGTTGCCAAGCCACAAAAAGTATGTTTAAGCCTTAAAAACAGTGGTCAGCGGTTAAAATAAGCTAAACATTTGAAACTTTTTAGGGCAAATGTCCGTCTACATTATAAATTTGCAACCAGCGAACAGACAACAAACAACATACCGATAACCATTTTGCGAAAGCAAATACTAAAACTTATAGATATGAAAAAGAACATTTTTGTACTGGCCACGCTCGCCGCTGCGCTGCTTGTCACAAGTTGCGCCAGCAAGAAAGACCTGCAAAACTGCCAGAATGAGAACAAGGAACTGACAGCCAACTACCAGGACGCCAAGGAAAAGCTGGCCGCCTCACAAGCCCGCGTCAGCTCGCTCGAGGACCAGTTGGCCCAACAGAAGAAGGACTACGCCGCCTTGCAGAAGAGCCTCGACAAGAGCCTCTCGAACACCAGCGACAACAACGTGAACATCTCGAAGCTCGTCGACCAAATCAACGAGTCGAACCAATACATCCGCCACTTGGTGGAGGTGAAGAGCAAGAGCGACTCACTCAACATGGTCTTGACCAACAACCTGACGCGCTCGCTGTCGAAGGAAGAGATGAAGGAGGTCGACGTCCAGGTGCTCAAGGGTGTCGTCTACATCTCCCTGGCCGACAACATGCTCTACAAGAGTGGCAGCTATGAGGTCAACGACCGCGCCCAGGAGACGCTTTCCAAGATTGCCAAGATCATCATGGACTACAAGGACTACGACGTGCTGATTGAGGGCAACACCGACAATGTGCCCATCAACACCGACGCCGCCTCGATGAAGAACATCCGCAACAACTGGGACCTCTCGGCCCTGCGCGCCTCATCTGTGGTCCAGTATCTCATCGACCACTTCGGTGTCGCTCCCAAGCGCTTGACCGCCGGCGGCCGCGGCGAGTTCAACCCCGTTGCCTCCAACGACACGGAGGTGGGCAAGCAGCGCAACCGTCGCACCCAGATCATCAAAATGCA
>DAIOEQ010000012.1:18313-18601 GCA_036746215.1 Prevotella sp. | reverse complement strand
CTATGACCTCAAAAAGAGCCTCAAAATCTGACAAAGCTAATTTATAGAACCCACCTTAAATATTAATGCTTTTGTTGTTCGTATCAACTAATTGTGGGCAACTACTTAGAACCCGTCTTGAAGAAGTTGCGAATCAATGTCCCAATCCCTTCAGCCACTTGTCCACCTTCGATAAGTCGCCGCGCGTCTCGTGGCCTTATATGCTGAATGCCTTACTTGAACGTGGCTTGCGGACAAAGCCGTTTCAGACCGCTCACCACATTGCCCATTCCACTCGCTTCGTGAAGA
>DAIOEQ010000012.1:5353-18303 GCA_036746215.1 Prevotella sp. | reverse complement strand
CGTGGCTATGGCATTGAACACGGACAAGAACACGAAGCTTTATTACTCCATCAAGGAGGTGGCGCAGCTCATTGGCGTGAGCGACAGCACGTTGCGCTATTGGGAGACTGAGTTTCCCAGCATCCGTCCCCGCACGGTGAGCTCCACCAAGGTGCGCCAATACACGGAAAAGGACGTGGAGCAGCTCAAGGTGATTTACAACCTGCTTAAGGTGAGAGGCTTCAAGATCGCCGCTGCGCGCAAGTACATGCGCGAGAACCGCCAGTCGGTGGACAAGTCATCGGCTGTGCTGGAGACCTTGGCCACCGTGCGCGATGAGCTGAAGGCGCTGCGTGACCAGCTCAACGGACTGGTCTGAGCCTTTGCCGCGGTGGTTCCGCGATGTCGTGGCAAAACACAAGCGAGCCGCGTCAACATTTCGATTGGGAAGTGTTGGCGCGGCTCGCTTCTTTTTTATGGGTTGGTGGCCGGTGTCCTCACATGATTTGCTGGGTCTCCTGCATGTCGTCGATTTGCTTCAGCGCGTCAAGGATGACCTTCACCTCAGCGCGGTCGTGCACCCGCACTTCTATTTGGCCCTCGAAGATGCCCTGGTCGGCGGTGAACTTCACCTTGTGGATGTTGACATCCATCTTCTGTGAGATGACCTCCGCCACATCGTGTAGCATGCCCTTGCGGTCTATGCCGTGCACCTCGATGGTGGCGTCGAAGAAGAGTTGCTTGTGCATCTCCCATTTGGCGTCGAGGATGCGCGGCCCGAAGCTGGTCTTGAGCTTGCTGGCCACAGGGCACGAGCGCTTGTGTATCTCCACGTGGTGGTTGCTGTCGATGAAGCCGAGGATGTCGTCGCCCGGGATGGGGTGGCAGCATGACGGGAAGATGTACATGCCGATGGTGTCTTCGCTGATGATGCAGGGTTGCTTCTTGTCGAAGCCTTTGCCCACCACGAGCAGTCCCTTTCCGGGTGGCACGGTGGCGGGAGCGTCCTTCTCTTTCTTTCCCTTTCCGAGGAAGGGCACAAACTTGCGCCAGCCTCTTCCGCTTTTCTCCTTTCCAGTCTTGCCCTGCAGGGCGTCGATGTCCTTGTCGTCGAGAGTTATGTCCTTGTCGCCCAGGGCCTGGAAAAAGTCCTCGTGCTTGGTGAAGTTATGGTAGTCGCAGAGCTTGTCGATGTTGCTCACGGAGGGCTCCATGTCGTTGGCTTTCAGCCATCCGTTGAGGATGTCCTCCCCTTTCTTTTGCGTCTCTCGGTTTTCCCGGCGCAGGATGGCCTGTATCTTTCCCTTGGCCTTGGCCGTGGAGACAAAGCCTATCCACTCCGGCTTGACACGTTGCGAGTTGGAGGTGAGCACTTCCACTTGGTCGCCGCTCTTGAGCTTGTGGCTCATGGGCACCAACTTGTGGTTGACCTTGGCGCCGATGCAGTGGCTGCCGAGGAAGGTGTGGATTTGGAAGGCGAAGTCGAGCACGGTGCAGTCGGCCGGCATGGTCTTCACCTCGCCCTTGGGGGTGAAGACGAAGATCTCCGATGAGAAGAGATTCATCTTGATGGAGTCGAGGAAGTCCATGGCGTCGGGCTGCGGGTCGTCGAGTATTTCCTTGATGGTTCCGAGCCACTTGTTGAGCTCGTCGTCGTCTTCCTTGAAGTCACCCTCCTTGTATTTCCAGTGGGCGGCGAAGCCCTGCTCGGCAATCTCGTCCATGCGCTCGGAGCGTATCTGCACCTCAATCCATTGTCCCTGGTTGCTCATCATGGTGGCGTGCAGGGCCTGGTAACCGTTGGCCTTGGGGTGGTTGACCCAGTCGCGGAGACGGTCGGGATGACTCTTGTAGATTTGGTTGAGAGCCACGTAGATGCGGAAGCACTCGTTGATTTCGTCCTTCTTGTCATCGGGCGTGAAGATGATCCTCACGGCGAGGATATCGTAAATCTCGTCGAAGGTGACGTGCTTGTTCTGCATCTTGCACCAGATGGAGTAGGGGCTCTTGATGCGCGCCTTGATGTGATAGGTGATGCCCATCTCGTCGAGCTTCTTGCGGATGGGCGCCGTGAAGTCGTCGAAGAGCTTGTCGCGTTGTTCCTTGGTGAACGAGAGCTTGTTTTGTATGTCGGCGTATTCTTGTGGGTGCTCGTATCGGAAGCTCAAGTCCTCCAACTCCGTCTTGATTTTGTTGAGCCCCAGCCGGTTGGCCAGGGGCGCGTAGATGTAGAGCGTCTCGCCGGCAATTTTGTATTGTTTGTTGGGTGGCTGTGAGGCCAGGGTGCGCATGTTGTGCAGGCGGTCGCATATTTTGATGAGGATGACGCAGATGTCATCGCTCATGGTGAGCAGGAGCTTCTTGAAGTTCTCGGCCTGTGCGGAGGCGTGGTCGCCGAAGATGCCGCCGCTGATCTTGGTCAGGCCGTCCACGATCTGTGCGATCTTGGGTCCGAAGATGTTCTGCAAGTCTTCGACGGTGTAGTCGGTGTCCTCCACCACGTCGTGGAGCAAGGCGGCGCAGATGCTCGTGGAGCCCAGCCCCATCTCCTCGCAGGCTATCTGTGCCACGGCGATGGGGTGCATGATGTAGGGCTCTCCCGACAGGCGGCGCACGCCCTTGTGGGCCTGCCTGGCGAAGTTGAACGCCTTGGTGATGATGTCCACCTTCTTGCGGTGCCGCGAATGGAGGTAGGTGTCCAGCAGGTGGTGGAACGCATCGGTGATCATCTTGTCGTCAGCGGCCTCGCGCTCTTTGTTTTTCAGCTCTTGATCATCCATGACTGTAGGTTTTAAAAGGTAAGAAATGACGATGGGATAAACTCTTATTGCGGCATGGGGTGAGGATGTCCGCAGGGTGCCTGGCGCTTATTTCACCTTGATTTTCTTGCCGGCCCGTATGTTGTTGCCCTTGATGCCGTTGAGCTTACGCAACTTGGACACGCTGGTGTGGTTGCGTTCGGCTATCTCGCTCAGGGTGTCGCCACTCTTGATGGTGACGCTCTTCTGCTTGGCTGGGCGTTTCTTGCTTTTGCTGTTTTTCGTCTTCTGCTTGCTGCCTCGGCTGCTTCTGCTTGAGGAGCTCTTGCGGGAGACGGTCGTGCGCTCTTGCTCCTCGTCCGCCGTGGCGTTGTCGGTTGTCGCGCTGGTTGTCGTGGTGTTGTCGGTTTCGGCGCTCTTGGCGCTGGCGGGAGCGCTGTTGCGGTTCTCGATGCGTGTCACCTGGTTGTTGCGCACCACGTATGTGGCGTTGTCGGAGGGTCTCACCTCCCTGCGCTTGGTGAGATAGCTCTTGGTGTTGAAGGCATAGACGGAGTCCTCGTTGTCGATGAAGGCGTTGACCATGTCCGCCGGGAGGCGCAGGGCCGAGGGCTGGCTGCTGCCATTGACGATGTTGCGGCGGTATTGCGGGTTGAGGTCTTCCAGCTGGGCGAGGTCGATGCCTATGACATGGGCGATCTGCTCGAAGTGGACGTCGCGGTCTACCATCACGGTGTCGGTCTTGGCGGGAAGGCTGGCGGTGAGCGGGCAGATGTTGTGCTCGCAGTAATAGTTCATGATGTAGTTGGCGGCGATGAAGGCCGGCACGTAGCCACGCGTCTCTTTTGGGAGCAAGGAGTAGATTTTCCAGTAGTCCTTCTCTCCCTTCAGGCGGTGGATGGACTTGTTGATTTTCTCCGGGCCGCAGTTGTATGCTGCGATGACCAGGTTCCAGTCGCCGAAGATTTTATAGAGGTCACTCAGGTAGTGGGCCGCGGCGTAAGACGACTTGATGAGGTCGCGGCGCTCGTCGACGAGCGAGTTGATGGTCAGTCCGTAGCGCTTGGCGGTGGGAAGCATAAACTGCCACAGGCCCACGGCCTTGGCGCGTGACGTGGCCTTGGGGTTCAAGCCCGACTCGATGACGGGCAGGTACTTGAGCTCCAGGGGCAGGTCGTAGGCCTCAAGCGCTTCCTCGAAGACCGGCATGTAGAAGTTTTGGGCGCCCAGCATGTAGGCCACCTTACGGCGCAGGTCACTGCTGTAGCGGTCGATGAACTTCTGCACGATGTCGTTGTAGGGCATCTCGATGACGGTGGGCAACTGGGCCAGCCTGTCCTTGTAGACCTGCTCGTCGTAGACGGGGTTGACGTCGGGCAGGTTGCAGTCGTCGTCGGCCTTGAGGTAAGTCTTGGCGTTGTAGAGGTTCATGAGGCTGTCGAGCTCCTGCGTCATGGAGGCGGGCAGCTCGATGCTCTCCTTCTTGCCCTGGTAGTTGGTGACTGTCACCGACTCCTCCTCGTTGATTTGTGCGAGGGTGGGAGTGGCGCAGCCCATCATCAGCAGGGCAATCCATAAAGATATCTTCTTCACTATGTTTTCTTTTTTATGCGCCCCGTTGGTGTGGGGCGGATGTTGCATTGTTGTTTTCTTTTTGTTGTCGCTCAGAAGTTGAGGCTGCACTGCAGGCCAATGGCCGCGCTGCCAAGGGAGCCCTGTGAAGGTCCGGCGTTGAACACTGCCGGTGCGATGTTGAGGCTGAGGTCGGGCGAGATGTCAAACTCTGACAGCGAGGCGTCGACGTAAGCGTCGATGACGGAGAGGGCGTAGACACCTACCATGACAAAGAAACTCATGTCGCGCCAACGGCGGTAGCGGTCCTTGCGCTTGCGGAAGATCTCTTGCCAGCGGGATTTGTTGGCTTCCGTGATTTGGCTTCCGAGGTGCAGAAACTGGTTGAAGCTGTTGGTCGTCGGGTCATCGTCCATGATGTCGAGGTAGGCCTGGCTGTAGTCGCGATACATCATGTTGTTCCAGCGCATGGCGTAGGCGCACCCCACAAAGCCACCGTAGATGATGGGCAACTTCCAGTATTTGCGGTTGTAAATCTGTCCGGCGCCCGGAAGGACGAGCGCCAGCCACAAGGCCCGTTTGGGCGTGGGGCGCCACGTGTTCCAGTCGCGCTTGTGGCGGCGCGGCACGCTGTCGGCCACGACGAGCGACACGCTGTCTGGCGCCAGCAAGCTGTCGCCGTTGAGACGGATGGTGTCAGCCGTGAGCGTTTCGGCCTGGGCGTGGGCGGTCTGCGCGCCCATGAGCAGGGCGGCGGCCACCATGGCCAACGTGGTTATGGTCTTGAGACGTTTCACCTATTGCTGCTTGATTTGGTCGAAGATCATCATGATGCGCTCCAGCTCGTCCGCGTTGTTGAAGGGGATGCTGATCTTCCCCTTTCCCTTGCTGGAGCAAGTCATTTGCACTTTGGTCTGGAGAAAGGACGAGAGGCGGTCCCTCAATTGGTTGAACTCCTCGGGGAGTTGCGGTTTGGCAACGATCTTCTTCTTGCCATCCTCGATGTCCTCACCGTTCTTCAGGTGTTGGGCGATCTCCTCCACCTTGCGCACGGACCATCCGTTTTTCAGTATCTCCTTGAAGACCTTGAGCTGGAGCGACGGGCTGTCAAGGGCCAAGAGGGCACGGGCGTGGCCCATGTCTATCTCCTTCTTTTGCAAGGCCATCTGCACTTGCGCCGGGAGCTTCAGCAACCGGAGGTAGTTGGCGATGGCCGTGCGGCTTTTGCCCACGCGCTCCGACACCTTCTCCTGCGTCATGCCCGTCTGCTCGAGCAGGTGCTCGTAGGCCAGCGCGATTTCGATGGCGTTGAGATCCTCGCGCTGGATGTTCTCCACGAGGGCCATCTCCATGACGTTCTCGTCGTTGATGGTGCGGATGTAAGCCGGTATGGTCTTCAGCCCGGCCATCTGCGAAGCCCTCCAGCGCCGTTCGCCCGCGATGATCTGGAAGCGGTTCTCGGCTATTTGGCGGAGCGTGATGGGCTGGATGATGCCAATCTCATGGATGCTGAGCGCCAGCTCCTTGAGCGCCTCCTCATCGAAGAGGCTGCGCGGCTGGTCGGCGTTGGGCTCAATCTGGTCGAGCGGAATCTCATTGATGGTGGATGAGCCCGCCGTGCGCACCGACTCCGTGGAGAGCAGTGCGTCGAGGCCGCGGCCCAGCGCGTTGTATTTCTTTCTTACTGTCATGTGAGATTTCTTATTGTTCGTGGCTGATGATTTCCTTGGCCAGCGCCAGGTGGTTCTTGGCTCCCGTGGAGTCGGCGTCGTAGAGGATGACGGGAAGGCCGTGGCTGGGACTCTCAGAGAGCTTCACGTTGCGCTGGATGACGGTCTTGAAGACAAGTTCCTGGAAATGGCGTTTCACCTCGTCGTAGATTTGGTTGGCCAACCGCAAACGGCTGTCATACATGGTCAGCAGGAAGCCTTCGATCTCCAGCTTCGGGTTGAGCTTGCTCTTGATGATCTTGATGGTGTTGAGCAGTTTGCTGATGCCTTCGAGGGCAAAATACTCGCATTGGACGGGTATGATGACCGAGTCGGCTGCTGTCAGGGAGTTGACGGTGATGAGACCCAACGACGGTGAGCAGTCGATGAGGATATAGTCATATTCCGTTTTCAGCGGTTCCAGGATTTTCTTGATGACCTTCTCGCGGTTGTCGAGGTTGAGCATCTCTATCTCCGCGCCCACCAGGTCGATGTGGCTGGGGATGATGTCCAGCCCGTCGATGTCGGTGGTGTAGATGGCGTCGCGCACGTCGGCGTGGTCGATGATGCACTCGTAGAGCGAGCAGTCCACCTCACTGATGTCCACTCCCAGTCCGCTGGAGGCGTTAGCCTGTGGGTCGGCGTCGACAACGAGCACCTTCTTTTCGAGCGTGGCCAGCGACGCGGCCAAGTTGATGGTGGTGGTCGTCTTGCCCACACCGCCTTTTTGGTTAGCTAAAGCAATGATTTTTGCCATTTCCGAATGTCTTTGTCTTTTTACGAGGGGAAACCCTGTTGCCACAAGGTTTTGATTGCAAAGATACATATTTTGTAGGAAAAAGAAGATAATTAAAGGTTTTTTCGTACTTTTGCAACACAAAACTTTTTATAAAATGGAAAAAGAAAGACCCTTGATACTGATATCAAACGATGACGGATACCACTCTCCCGGCATACGCAAACTGGTGGACTTTGTCAGCGATTTGGCGGATGTGCTGGTGTGCGCGCCCGAGAGTGCGCGGTCGGGCTATGCCTGCGCCTTCTCCGCCGAGAATTACCTAAGGCTCAAGCCGCGGCACAACATGGGCCCGACGACGGTCTACTCCTGCACGGGAACCCCCGTGGACTGCGTGAAGATAGCCTTGGACCAACTGTGCCGGGAACGCCGCCCGACGCTGATACTCAGTGGCATCAACCATGGAGATAATTCGTCGGTGAATAATCATTACAGTGGAACAATGGGCGTGGCCAAGGAAGGTTGCATGAAATACATCCCCTCAGTGGCGTTCTCCAGTTGTTACTATGATGAGCATGCCAACCTGGAGCCCTTGCGTCCGTTTGTCCGTCGCATCGTCACGGATGTGTTGCGCGACGGGCTTCCCAAAGGGGTTTGCCTCAATGTGAACTTCCCCGCGGCGCAGAACTTCAAAGGCGTGAAAGTGTGCCGGATGACCAATGGCAGCTGGATAAACGAGATTGCCAAGGAGCGCCATCCCCGCGGTTACGACTATTATTGGGTCGTGGGCGAATATCGCAACGACGAGCCGGGTGCCGAGGGCACCGACCAGTGGGCGCTGGAACAAGGTTATGTGGCCATCACGCCCACCAAGATAGACGTGACAGCCTATGAGTTCATGGATGAGCTTAAGAAGAATTACGAATAAATTCCACTTGATTTTTCTTGAAAAACAATAGGCCATGAGATACTATCTGATTGTGGGCGAAGCCTCGGGTGACGTCCATGCCTCGCGGCTTATGCGCTCGCTGAAGCGCGAGGACAGCCAGGCGGAGTTTCGCTTCCTGGGCGGCGACCTGATGGCAGCTGAGGGAGGGCAGCGCGTGCGGCATTACCGTGAGCTGGCCTACATGGGCTTCGTGCCCGTGTTGCTCCATTTGCGCACCATCTTTGCCAACATGGCCATGTGCAAGCGAGACATCGTGGCTTGGCGGCCCGACGTGGTCATCCTGGTGGATTATCCGGGTTTCAACCTTGATATCGCCAAGTTTGTGCACGCCCAGACGCACATACCCGTCTACTATTACATCTCACCCAAGATTTGGGCGTGGAAGGAATGGCGCATCAAGCGTATCAAGCGCGATGTGGACGAGCTCTTCTCCATCCTGCCGTTTGAGGTTCCTTTTTTCGAGAGAAAGCACCACTATCCGATACATTATGTTGGCAACCCGACCGTGGAGGAGGTAGATGGTTTCAGGGGAACTTACCGGGAGGGCCGGGAGGCGTTTTGCAAGCGTCATCAGCTCGACATGCGGCGCCCCATCATCGCACTGTTGGCGGGCAGCCGCAAACAAGAAATCAAGGACAACCTGCCGTCGATGATCGCGGCGGCGACAGCCTTCACACGAGGCGACGGGGAACGGGGGGCGTGCGGACAGACGACTGCCGGGCCCTACCAACTGGTGGTGGCCGGGGCGCCTGGCATAGACCAAGACTATTATGCGCCCTTCGTCAAGGGGACGCCTGTGAGCATGGTGACGGGCGAGACCTATCCCTTGCTGACCCATGCTGTGGCGGCGCTGGTCACCAGTGGCACGGCCACGCTTGAGACGGCGCTCTTCGGGGTGCCGCAGGTGGTGTGCTACAAGACACCGTTGCCACGCCTCATGCGCTTTGCCTTCAACCATGTCATCCAGTGCAAGTTCATATCCCTGGTCAATCTCATCGCCGACAGGGAGGTGGTGCGTGAACTGTTTGCCGACCGCTTCCGAGTGGACAACATCCGTGCGGAACTCGCCAGGCTGTTGCCCGGTGGAGTGGGGCGTGAGCAGATGCTCTGCGACTATCAGGCGGTGAGGGCTGCCTTGGGTCATGACGTGGCACCCGACAACGCCGCCCGGCAGATGGTGCGGTTGCTGCGTGAGGGCCAAACAAGAGACGAAAAGCGCTGAACGGCATCTGAGGTCAGGTGCGAAATATTCGGTTCGCTAAACGCAGTCCTTTGGAGGAATGCCTTTTCTCAGAAAAGAAAAGACAAATCATGACGGTCATAGGGACAAATAAGAAAAGCGCAGTGCGTTCACCTAATCGGGTGAACGCCCTGCGCTTTACTTGTTATTTGTTTTTTGTGATACTTCGGACACTGCAGTCTCTTGCTTGTCCAGTATGTGAGTGCCCCCTGCTGCTTCCCTCCTGTTTCCGCTTACAGCAGCGTGATGGTGTAGAGGTAGATTACGGCGGCGGGAATAGCCATGAGACTGGAGTCGAAGCGGTCCATCATGCCACCATGTCCGGGCAGGATGTTGCCGCTGTCTTTCACGCCCAGCGTGCGCTTGAAGAGGCTCTCCACCAAGTCGCCCCAGGTGCCGAAAACCACCACCACAAGGCCCAGGCCCATCCAGCCGGCCATGCTGAGCATGTGAGGATTGTCGCCCTGGTTGGCCCAATATCCCACGAGGGCCGCCACGATGAGCACCAGCACGCCTCCGCCAACGCTTCCCTCCCAGGTCTTACCCGGTGAGATGCGCGGGAAGAGCTTGTGCTTGCCCAGCAGGGAGCCTGTGCAATAGGCGCCCGAGTCGTTGACCCAAAGGAAGACGAAAATGCTCAAGGGCAGCAACATGTCGTAGCGCACGCCACTGCCGTCGGGCGCTGTCTCGAAGGCCAGGATGTTGAGAAGCGAGAAGCCCATGGCTATGTAGACTTGTCCGAACATGGTGTAGGCCCAGTCGCTGATGGCGTTCTTGCTGTTGGTGTAGAGCTCGCTGATGAGCAAGTATACCATTGTGAGCACGTAGGGCACCATGACGATGAAGTTGCCGACCACGCCTGTTCGCCATGCGGCCACGGCGATGAAGAGATAGACGGCGGCCACCGTGGAGATGAAGCGGTTCACTTGCACGTCGGGAACGTTGTCGTTCACCAGTCCCGTGTACTCCCACATGGTGAGACCCGTGATGAGCGTGAAAAGAAAAACCATGGCGTTCGGGCGGAGCATGCCTGCCACCATCACGGTGACAAAGAGCACACCGGTGATAGACCTTACGATCAAGTTTTTTTGTTTGTCAGTCATTGCTTTCTGTTTTTGGCCTTCTGGAACGACGCTTCCCCTTGCGGGGCAGCCTGCGTTCCCTTAGGCGTTTTCCTTGTCTCGGCCAGCCGGAGCTTGTCCTTGCCCTTCCTGTGGATCGGCTTGGGGAGCTGGCGTGCCGGCTTCTTTGGCTTGCGCCGCGTCGTGCTCAGCCTGCGCTTGCTTCACGATGTCTGGCATGTCTTCCAGCTTTGGACCGTTCTCCTCTTCCTTTTTCTTCTCGTTGGCGAGTTGCTCATTCTCTTGGATGATCTCCTCGGAGCGGCTAATCCAGGGACGCTTGCCGAAGATTTTCTCCACGTCGTCGGCATAGATGACCTCGTTTTTGTAGAGAAGCTCGGCCAACTGGTGGTGACCTTCCTTGTGTTGCGTCAGGATGTCCTTGGCGCGAGCGTATTCCTCGTTGATCATCTTGAGCACCTCATCGTCCATGACCTTGGCCGTGGTCTCGCTGTAAGGGCGCTGGAACTGGTAGTCCTGGTTGTTGTAATAGCAGATGTTGGGCAGCTTGTCGCTCATGCCCGCGTAGGCCACCATGCCATAGGCGCTCTTGGTGGCGCGTTCCAGGTCGTTCATGGCGCCTGTCGATATCTGTCCCACGAAGAGGTCCTCGGCGGCCCGTCCGCCCAACAGGGCGCACATCTCGTCGAGCATTTCCTCCTTGGTCGTGATGACACGCTCCTCGGGCAGGTACCACGCTGCGCCCAAGGCTTGGCCTCGTGGCACGATGGTCACCTTGACCAGCGGGTTGGCGTGCTTGCAGAACCAGCTGATGGTGGCGTGGCCGGCCTCATGGATGGCGATGGAGCGCTTCTCCTCGGCCGTCATCACCTTGGTCTTCTTCTCCAGTCCGCCGATGATGCGGTCCACGGCGTCCAGGAAGTCTTGCTTGGAGACGGTCTGCTTGTTGTGGCGTGCGGCGATGAGCGCGGCCTCGTTGCAGACGTTGGCGATGTCGGCGCCCGAGAAGCCTGGGGTCTGCCGCGCCAGGAAGTCGATGTCGAGCGAATTGTCGGTCTTCAGTGGCTTCAGGTGTACCTGGAAGATAGCCTTGCGCTCCGCCAGGTCGGGCAGGTCCACATGAATCTGCCTGTCGAAGCGTCCGGCGCGCAGCAGGGCCTTGTCGAGCATGTCGACGCGGTTGGTGGCGGCCAGCACGATGACACCCGAATTGGTGCCAAATCCGTCCATCTCGGTGAGCAGGGCGTTGAGCGTGTTCTCGCGCTCGTCGTTGCCGCCCATCGACGGGTTCTTCGAGCGGGCGCGCCCCACGGCGTCAATCTCGTCGATGAAGATGATGCAGGGAGCCTTTTGCTTGGCTTGCGCGAAGACGTCCCTGACGCGTGAGGCTCCCACGCCGACGAACATCTCCACGAAGTCGGAACCCGACATCGAGAAGAAAGGCACGCCGGCCTCGCCGGCTACGGCCTTGGCCAGGAGTGTCTTGCCCGTGCCCGGAGGGCCGATGAGCAAGGCTCCCTTGGGTATCTTGCCACCCAGTTCGGTGTATTTCTGCGGGTTCTTCAAGAAGTCGACAATCTCTTGCACCTCTTGCTTGGCGCCCTCTTGTCCGGCTACGTCCTTGAAGGTGATGCCCATCTCGCCGGCCTTGTCGTAGAGCTTGGCCTTGCTCTTTCCCACGTTGAAGATGCCGCCTCCGGCACCGCCGCCACGCATGCCGCGTGTCATGTACCAGAAGAAAAATATCAGGGGCAGCAGCCACAGGAAGTTGATGAGAAGGTTGAGCGTGTCGCCGCTCTTCTCGTTGTTGTAACTGAAACTGGCGATCTTGCCGGTCTTCTGCTGTGTGTCGAGGTAACGCTCCAGTTCGTCCACCGAGCCAAACTCCACCTTCACGTAGGGCTTGGAGCCGACTTGCTGTGCCGACATCTGGAAGATGTTGCGGATGTATTTGGGCTTGACATACATCTTCAGGGTGTTGTCCTCCTTGTTGATGACCACGTGGTCGGCGTAACCTTTGGCCACATAGGTGCGGAAGTCGGTGTAGGAGGCCTCCTTGCTGGCCCCCGCCGACTTGGCGAGGGTGTCGCCTCCGCCCGTGAAGAACAGGAAAGCCAGGGCCAGCGCGATGATGATGTAGATCCAGTTCATGTTGAACCGTGGCATCTTCGGCTGGTTGTCTTTGTTTTGGAAGGGATGGTTGTTATTTTCCATAATAACTTATTGGTATGCGTGCCCCATGGGCACATTTGCTGCTGGGGGTGCCAACAGTTAGTCGATGTTTGGCAACTGGGTCAGCTTGGCGTCTTCCCACAGGTGCTCCAGGTCATAGAACGCTCTCAGCTCGGGCACGAAGATGTGCACCAACACATCGACAAAGTCGATGGCAACCCACTGGTTGCTACCCAATCCGTTCACTCCCACGGGCTTTTCTTTCAGTTCCTTGCGGCACTCTTCGGCCACTGACTCGGCAATGGCTTCCACCTGTGAGGGTGAGTTGCCTTGGCAAATCACGAAGCACTTGGCAATGGCTCCGTCGATGTGGCTCAGGTCGGCGATGACGATGTCTTGTCCTTTCTTCTCTTGAATGCCTTTGACAATGGCGTTTACAAGATTTGTTGTCTCTGTCATTAAAATGTTCTTAATAAAACGAATGTCTTGATAATTATCTTAGATAGTCTCCGCAAAGGTACATCAATTCCGCGGAAAATCCTTGGAAATCCGTTCATATTTGATGTTTTTTATGAACTAAGTGCATTCGTTAAGGCATTAGCCTTTCTTTCTTTCAGTATGGATTTGTGCCTGATGCCGTGTGCGCTCATGTCCGGGACCGTGTGTGCTTGCGCTTGATAATCGGCAAGGAGGAGTAGAGGCTGCCTTGATAATGACAGGCTTGCCTTTGCGCCAGCTGATGTTGAACGGGC
>DAIOEQ010000012.1:1131-5343 GCA_036746215.1 Prevotella sp. | reverse complement strand
GTTCTGTCTAAAAAGAAGAAAAAGTCATGGACCGAAGAAAAAAAACGGAGAAATGTTTGGCGGTTATCTCAAAAGTCACTACCTTTGCACTCGCAATTCAGAAATGAATAAGCAATAAAACATTGGGGCATGGTGTAATGGTAACACTACAGATTCTGGTCCTGTCATTCATGGTTCGAGTCCGTGTGCCCCAACAAGAAGTCAAATTGTTCGATTGAGCAGTTTGACTTTTTTGTTTTATCTACTTTGCCGTATCTGAAGAGCTTGGCCTCTTAGTCTGAACAGGCCTGCCTCTTTGTATGATTTGTATGAACAGAAAACGCACCCATGCTTGATATGAAATGCAACCACGGATTGTTGTCGGCCATGTCGTTGTTGTTGGCCCTTGCCTTGTGGACGCCCTTGTCCTTGTGCCATGCGGGGAAACCCGTGCGCCCAACAAAGGAGATGGTTTGGCGTGCGGGGACGCTCGTCAGCCCGCAAGAAGTGGCGAGGCTGGGCATGGCCGAGTGTTTCCGAGTGGAGGCAATACCCGACGGGGTCTTTGCCCGTATGCGGGGAAAATCGTATCCGGAGGGCTGTCGTGTCAGCCGGTCGAGCCTCCGCTATGTGCGGTTGCTTCACCGTGACCTGGATGGCAAGACGCGCATGGGTGAGCTCGTTTGCAACAAGCAGATAGCCTCCGATGTGCTCCGCGTCTTCCGTAAGTTGTATGATGAGGGCTATCCCATTCATAGCGTCCGCCTGATTGACGATTTCGGTGCCGATGACGAGCGCTCCATGCGTGCCAACAACACCAGTTGCTTTTGCTACCGTGAGGTGAAAGGGTCGCGCAAGTTGTCGGCCCACGCCCTGGGCATGGCTGTGGACATCAATCCTCTCTACAATCCCTATTATCGAAAGCGACGAGACGGCAAGGTGACGGTGCAGCCGTCCAACGCGTTGAGGTATTGCGACCGCACAGCCAGTTTCCCTTATAAAATCACGCGGGCTGACCTGGCCTACCGACTCTTCGTGGGGCTTGGTTACCATTGGGGTGGCGCGTGGCGCAGCGTGAAAGACTATCAGCACTTCGAGAAGTGAGACTCGCCTGCCGCAGGTCGCGCCGTTGTCTTGTTGGCTTGATGACGCGCGTTTCGCCTTGCCCATGAGTTATTGGGGACGGTGTGAAATGTGAAGCCCTCTCCCCGTGGCAATCACCATGGGGAGAGGGCTTTGCGTTATGGATGGACGGGTAGGGCGCCTGCCGCTTGTGACGGAGCGCCCTCTTGCCGATTAGTCCTTGTTCTCAGCAGTCTCGTTGGCCGCTTTTTCTTCTTTGTTCTGCGTGTCGATGGCCTTGATCTTCTGGCGGGTCAGTTCCACCTCGTCCTTGAGCTTCTGCACCTTCCGGTTCATCTCGTCGACGAGTGAGTTGCCACGCTTGCTGGCGATGTTGAGGAAGCCGAGGTTGTTCTCATAGGTGGCCACCTCCTGCTTGAGCTGCTCGTAGCGGCGCATGAGGCGCGAGCGCTCGTTGTCAACGGCGTCCTCGCCGCGCTTGGCCACGCTCTTGAGGTTGCTCTTGAAGTTGTCGAGGCGACGGCGTTGTGTGGAGATGTGCAGTTCCTGGTAAATCTTGTCGAGCACATCGTGGAACTCCTTGTAGACCTTGTCTTTCTCCTTGTAGGGCACATGACCGATGCTGTTGTACTCCTCGACCAGTTTCTGCACCTTCTGCTGTGCGTCGTCCGCGGCCTCCTCGGCGATGGCTTTCAACTGTTCGATGACGTTGCGCTTCTTCTCCAGGTTGGCACCTTCCTCGGTGCGTGTGCCGGCGTGTGCGGCCTTGCGCGCCTCAAAGAAATGGTTGCAGGCCGTAAGGAAGTCGTTCCATAACTTGTCGCCCAACTTCTTGGGCACCGTTCCGATGGTCTTCCACTCTTTCTGCAGGGCGATGAGCTTGTCGCTGGTGGCCTTCCAGTCGGTGGAGTCGGCCAGCTCTTGGGCCTGCGCCACGAGGGCGCGCTTCTTCTCGGCGTTCTCGGCGAAGCGTTGCTTCATCTCCTTGAAATGGGCGGCCTTCTTGGTGAAGAACTCGTCGCAGGCCGCGCGGAAACGCTCAAAGATTTTCACGTTCATCTTCTGCGGCGCGAAGCCGATGGTCTTCCACTGTTGCTGGACGGCTATGATCTGCTTGCTGTGATTCTCCCAGTCGCTCGCGTTCTTGTTCTCCTCCTTGGCGATGGCCTCCACCTGCTCGCAGAGGGCGGTCTTCTTCTGGAGGTTCTCTTCCTCTTGGGCTCTCAGTTGCTCGAAGTGTTGCTGGTGCTTCTTGTTGATGACAGTGCTGGCTGCCTTGAAACGGCTCCAGATCTCCTCGCGAAGTTCCTTGGACACGGGGCCAATCTCGCGATACTGGTTGTGCAGTTCCTGCAACTGGTGGAAGGCACTCACCACGTCGCTCTCGTCGGCCAGGCGCTCAGCCTCTTCGCAGAGCTTGGTCTTCAGCTCCAGGTTCTTCTTGAAGTCATACTCACGTGCCTCACGGTTGAGGTTGAGCAGGTCGTAGAACTGCTCAACGTAGAGCTGGTAGTTGCGCCACACCTCGTTGGCCTTCTCTGCCGGTACGGCCTTGATCTCTTTCCATTCCTGCTGGAGAGCCTTGAACTCGTTGTATGACTTGTTGGCCTCCTCAGGCGAGGTGGCCATGGCCTTGATCTTCTCGATGATTTCCAGTTTGCGCTTGAGGTTGTTCTCCTTTTCGGCCTCTTGCTGCTGGAAAATCTTGGCGCGCTTCTCGCGGATGACCTGCATCTGCGCCTTGAAGTCGTCTTCCGCCTCATCGGGCGTGACGACATACTTCTCGGGGTCGCCGCCGGCCTCCAGGTAGTCTTTCTGTTGTTGCTCGCGCTCTGCGATGTGGAACCTGTAGAACGCCGACTTCAAGTGCTCCACCTCGTCCTTGTTGGGGTTGTCCTCGCTGGCGGCAATCTCCTTGGCCCTTGCCAGCACCTCTTGCTTATTGGCGTAGACTTTCTTGAAGGTTTCCTCGGACTTGGGCGCTTCGGCTTTGTCAGCGGGGGCGGATGCCTCGCTGCCGTCTTTCCCTTCTGCCTCTTGTGCGGGGGCCGTCGTCTCGTTGGCGGGTGCCTCGGGAGCGGACTGGGTGGCCTCGTCTGCCGGTGCCGACTCGGTGTTCACATTCTCTACTTCAGGAGCGGCTTGCGCCGTCTTCTGCTCGTTTTCAATCTTGTCCTGTTGCAGGACATTCTCTTGAGAGTCCATCATTTCACTGTTTTAAGTTTATGACTCAGGTTCCATGGCCATGCCCATGCCGTGGCGCGCTTGTCGCCACTGAAGGGCATGGCCTCCAATGAATTAAATAATATTCTGCAAACTTAAACAAAAAAAACGGATATGACAACAAAACGATGATTTTTTTTCATTGCATGGTCTTTTTTATAGCTCTTGGCCTCCCAACGCTGGCTGAAGGTTGGAGCTGTCTGGCGACTAATTGTCTGTCATTTCTGTTATTTTGGGTACGACAGGCTCACCGAATGATTGCTTGAGAAGGTCATCATAATCCATGTCTCTGAACATCTTGACCTCTTGCTTGTCTTGCTGGGTCTTGACATGTGTGAGCACCTCGTCGAGCGCCAGGAAGTAGGCCATCTTGCCGTCCTTGAACAGAATGACGGCGGCTCTGTTGATGCGGTCGCCAAAATCGTGCTTGGTGCTGATGAGTACGTCATAGAGCTCAATGGCTTTGGCGAAGGCTTGGCGCGCCCGTGTGCGGTCGCCCTGGTAGTCGTGTGCCATTCCCTCAATCGTGTAGAACTGTGGGTCTTGCGGATACACCTTGTGCAGGGAGTCGAGGTATGGGTATAAGTGTTGGAAGTCATGGCTACGCATCAACGAGTCAACGCGCATTCCCGCTTGGAAACGTTCTTGCTTGATTTTCAGTTGCCTGTCTGCCTGTACCTTGCACAGCAACAAGGTGAGAAGCAGAGCACACACCAAGAAAATGAGGGTCTTGATTGTGAGTGCCTTGATGTTTTTTGTTTCCATAGATTTTTGGTTTTAATGGTTAAATTCGAAATGAAGTAACGTTATTCAACATTCAATGAGTGTTCGTTGGCTATAGATGTGTTGCGCTTTCCGTTCTCCATGATGTTGCTTATTGTGCAAAATACAATTGCGGTTTTATAGTATCATAATCTGCTTTCCTCC
>DAIOEQ010000012.1:0-1066 GCA_036746215.1 Prevotella sp. | reverse complement strand
GAAAGCACGGTTTACTAAATTGAACATATTAGGGTCTTTTTTAACGATTGAGTTGTAAATGCGTAGCGCTTTGGCGTATGCGACACGAGCCTTCAGCGTGTCATGTTGCATGTCGTATGTCCAAGCTTCTGCAAAATGAAGAAGCGGATCTTTGGGGCTTTTGATATACATGGTGTCCATGTATGCAAGGGCCGCTTTGTATTCCCTTTTGTTCAGGAAACCTCCCAAGTGTGACCAATCCTTGAGAATCTCTTGCTTGTTTGCTAATTGCATGTCTTTTGTTTCTTTACAAGAGAATAGGCTAAGGACAAGAAAGCTCATCAAAAGTATAAAGCTTAGTTTGCTTCTTTTAAATAAACGCGTCATTTTCTGTGTTTTGTTTGATGGTATATTGGTTTCCTCGTGTTTCTTGCCGTTGTGCAAGAAACAGAGGAAACGTGATTTCGATTGTTAATACAAATTATTAAAATGGATAAATTGGGCGTTCTACAGAGTAGTTTGCGTGACCAGCCCCCGAATCATGGTCGTATCCGATATACAAAGTTATAGTAATAGCTCCTGATTTGGGTAAGTCTATATCAATGCATCCAACAGGCGACCACCCACTGCTAACTGCATATCCGTTAGGATCGAGCGTCAACTGTTTGAATTCTCCACCATTAACTCTAACGGAGGCGTTGAAATGGCGATCGTCGAAATTGATGGGATTAACAGAAGCGCTTATGAACATCTTGTATCCCGTAATTTTTGCAGTACACTGATAGTTAAATGTTCCTTTTATCCCCACACCTTCAACTGGCAGAATAGTCCATGCCATGCCTGTCCATGTTACGATTTTTTGTGGGTATGGATTATATGAGCTTCCACCATGGCTTCCGCTTCCATTTCCATTGTTGTGGCTACCACTATTACTGTTTCCTGTCCCACTCCAGGTCCCATTTCCATTTTCTGTATCAGATGGATATAGTGAACTTAGATAGTCCGTCGGATCGGAATCCCATGGGTATGAAGAGTCCAAGGAAGACCAATAGTCGAACATTGAACCTGATCCCCAAGACCCTGAACC
>DAIOEQ010000011.1:18704-19161 GCA_036746215.1 Prevotella sp. | reverse complement strand
GACGAGGTGATGGACGGAGGATTCGTACAACTCATACACAATGGATACGGACCGTTCTTCTTCAAGAACCCATTTGACAGGGCCATGCGCAACTGGGGCCTCCGTGACCTTTATAAGCTTATCAACAAATGCCATCGCTTTTATAACCTTTACCATGAGGAAATAGAAGCCGATTGTACCCAAGAGGAGTTTGACGCTCTCTATGAGCGATATCCCAGCTTTGACGATTTTGATGATGCTTTTGTGGAATACGAAGAAGATTTCACCTCGGCTGTAGCGCATTACGTTGACGAGCACATTGACCATTTTGCACGCATAGACAAATGAACAAGGAACAACAGGAAATCAGGAAGAAAAGTCCTGTACAGATAAAAAACAAAAAAGCCTCGTTTGAGTACTATTTTGTGGACACCTACACCGCAGGCATTGTGCTGACAGGCACGGAGATTAAGTCGAT
>DAIOEQ010000011.1:3248-18674 GCA_036746215.1 Prevotella sp. | reverse complement strand
AATCATGAAGCCAAGAGAGACCGAAAATTGTTGCTTAACAAGAGAGAGATCAGACGATTGGTTGAAGACACGAAAGCCGTGGGATTTACCATCGTGCCAACGCTTTTGTTTATTGACGGTAACGGGCGGGCAAAGCTCGACATTGCGCTGGCTCGAGGCAAGAAAGAATATGACAAGCGACAAACACTGAAGGAGAAGGAAGATCGTCGCGAGATGGACCGTGCCATCAAGCATTTCTAAACTACAGGTATGAAAACCATTCAAGACATTGTAAAGGAAAGAATACTAATCCTGGATGGTGCCATGGGCACGATGATACAGGGGTATCATCTGACTGAACAGGACTTCCGAGGCAATCGCTTTGCGGACACGCCAGGCCAGATGAAGGGAAACAATGATGTGTTGAACCTGACGCGGCCTGACGTGATACGAGACATTCACAGGAGATATTTGGAGGCTGGGGCCGACATGATTGAGACTAACACGTTCTCTTCCCAGCGGATATCGCAAGCCGATTATCACTTACAGGCCGATAGCGCGGAGATGGCGCGCATGGGAGCACGCCTTGCTCGTGAGGAAGCAGACAAGTTCAGTACGGAGGAGAAGCCGCGCTTTGTTGCGGGATCCGTGGGACCGACCAACAAGACTTGTTCGATGAGCCCTGATGTCAGCAATCCTGCGGCACGCGACTTGACTTATGATGACCTGTTTGCTGCTTATTGCGAACAGATATTCCCGCTCGTTGACGAGGGAGTGGACACTATATTAATAGAGACCATTTTTGACACTTTGAACGCCAAATGCGCCATCGACGCAGCCAACCAAGTGATGAGGAACGCTGGACGTAAGGTGCCCATCATGTTGAGCGTTACAGTGAGCGACTTGGCTGGGCGTACACTGAGTGGCCAAACGCTGGACGCCTTCTTGGCAACCGTCAGCGAATATGACATCTTTTCAGTGGGCCTCAATTGCTCGTTTGGTGCCAAGCAGATGAAACCTTTCCTGCAGGATCTGGCGGCCAAGGCTCCTTATTACGTCTCGGCCTATCCCAATGCCGGCCTTCCCAATTCGATGGGACAATATGACGAGACGGCAGAAAGCATGTCGCCGCAGATTGAAGAGTTGATGGATGAGGGGCTGGTCAATATCGTAGGTGGATGCTGCGGCACAGATGATGAATTTATCAGGAGATATGATCAACTAGCAATGGGTAAGAAACCGCGTGTGCCTCAACCTCGTCCAAACACCATGTGGTTGTCAGGATTGGAACTGCTGGATGTCACGCCCGAGGTTTGCTTTGTCAATGTGGGCGAGCGTTGCAATGTCGCAGGATCTCGTAAGTTCTTGAGACTGATCAAGGAAAAAAAATATGATGAGGCTTTGACGATAGCCCGTAAGCAAGTGGAAAACGGAGCCTTGGTTATTGATGTGAACATGGATGATGGTTTGCTTGACGCAAAAGCGGAGATGGTGAACTTTCTCAACCTTGTTGCCTCAGAACCCGACATTGCCAAGGTGCCTGTGATGATTGATTCCTCCAACTGGGATGTCGTGGTTGCTGGCTTGAAATGTGTGCAGGGGAAATGCATCGTCAATTCCATTTCACTAAAGGAGGGGCAAGAAGTTTTCCTAAGGCACGCTCGTGACGTCAAGCGATTTGGAGCGGCAGTGGTGGTCATGTGTTTTGACGAACAAGGCCAGGCCACGTCTTATGAGCGGCGCATAGAAATAGCGGATAGAGCTTATCACCTGTTGGTCAACGAGGTCGGAATGAATCCCTTGGACATCATCTTCGACCCGAACGTGCTGGCCATTGCCACCGGTATGGAGGAACATGATAATTACGCTGTGGACTTCATACGTGCCACGAGATGGATAAAACAGCATCTTCCAGGTGCGCACGTCAGTGGTGGAGTGAGCAATCTGAGCTTTTCTTTTAGGGGCAACAACTTCATTCGCGAGGCTATGCATGCGGTGTTTCTTTACCATGCCATTCAGCAGGGTATGGACTTTGGCATTGTCAATCCTGCCACAAGAGTCACTTATGATGATATACCCTCGGACCAGTTGGCCATAATTGAGGATGTGGTGCTCAATCGCCGCAAGGGAGCGGCGGATGACTTAATCGAATTGGCGCAACGCATAAAGGAGGAGCAAGATGCTCGCAAGGCCGCTTCGGATAGTCGGTCGGGAGCTGCCACTGTGGCCGCAACGGGAAACCAAGAGGCTTGGAGAAAGGGCTCTGTGGAAGAACGATTGATGTATGCCTTGAGAAAGGGAGTGGCAGACTATCTTGATCCTGATTTGCATGAGGCATTGCGGAAATATCCACACGCTGTCAACGTCATAGAAAATCCACTTATGGATGGGATGAATGAAGTGGGGACGCTTTTCGGAGAGGGGAAGATGTTTCTGCCGCAAGTGGTGAAAACAGCCCGTACCATGAAGCAGGCGGTCTCAATCTTGCAGCCTTACATTGAAGCGGAAAAAAAAGAAGGTGCGGCAAAGGCCGGCAAAGTGGTGCTGGCCACGGTGAAAGGTGATGTGCATGATATAGGCAAGAACATTGTAGGCGTGATAATGGCTTGTAACAATTACGAAGTTATTGACATGGGCGTGATGGTCCCTGCCGAGCAAATCGTTAAGAAAGTGATAGAGGAAAAAGCTGACATCGTAGGTCTTAGCGGCCTAATCACGCCTTCGCTTGACGAGATGGTGCACGTCGCGACGGAACTGCAACGGGCGGGAATTCAAGTGCCTATTATGATTGGAGGGGCCACTACGTCTGAACTTCATGTGGCCTTGAAGATAGCGCCTGTCTATGATGGCATAGTGGCGTGGATGAAAGATGCGTCGCAAAATGTATTGGCGGCCGCACGCATGCTCAACAAGCAAGATGCGCCCGTATACGACAAGGAACTCAATGAAAAATATGCAAAATTGCGACAAGAATATGACCAAGAGCAACAACGCATCGTCTCACTGGAGGAAGCGCGCAAAAACAAGTTGAATTTGTTCGATGGCGTCAATGGGTAGTCCCATAACAAATGGAGAAACAGGTGCTACTTTAAAGAGTGATGGACATTATTAAATAGAGTGATGAGCAATATTATATAGAATAGTGCATGTTGCGCAAGTCTAAAAAGTGAATGCTTTATAATTTTATCTTGTGTGATTTCGTCATTCATATGAAATGTGTTAACTTTGTAAGCGGATTTTTAAATTGGTAGAAGATGTTGAATAAGAAGAAGAGATGGCATGCCATCAGTGGACAGCCATTGACTGAACTTGATGAGAAAGTCATGTATTGGGAAAGCAAGGGCAAACTGGTTCCCACACGTGATATGATAAGAACTCCTGAACAGATTGAGGGAATTCGTATTGCGGGCAAGATGAACTCGGGCTGCCTTGACGCTGTTGAGGCCGCCATTCATCCAGGCATGACCACTCAAGAAATAGATGACATCTGCATGAAGTACTGCGAGGATAACCATTGCCATCCATCGTGCCTCAACTACGAAGGGTTCCCGAAAAGCGTTTGTACAAGCATCAATGAAGTGGTTTGTCACGGCATTCCCAAGGAGGAAGATGTGCTCAAGGTGGGTGATATCGTGAATGTGGATATGACTCTCGACTATAATGGTTATTATGGTGACGCTTCACGAATGTTCATTATTGGCGGAAAGACCACCCCGGAAAAGGAACAATTGGTGCGTGTGACGAAGGAATGCCTTGAAATCGGCGCTGAGGCCGCTAAGCCTTATTGCTTTGTCGGTGACATTGGCCATGCCATCCAGAAGCACGCTGAGAAGTATGGCTACGGTGTCGTGCGAGATCTTTGTGGTCATGGCGTGGGCTTGGCCATGCATGAGGAACCGGAAATACTGCATTATGGCCACAAGGGGACGGGCATGTTGCTCGTTCCAGGAATGGTGTTTACCATCGAACCCATGATTAATATGGGCACTTGGAAGGTCTACATTGATGCGGATGACCCATATGGCTGGGAGGTGATCAGTGGTGACGAGAAGCCCAGTGCCCAGTGGGAACACACTTTCCTAATGACGGAGACGGGGGTGGAAGTTCTTTCCGAATGATTAAATGATTAGTCTTATGAAAGACATTTACATATTGGGAATTGAGAGTAGTTGTGACGATACATCGGCTGCCGTGTTGCGTAATGGCGTTTTGCT
The DNA here is from genome assembly GCA_036746215.1 of Prevotella sp. Lineage (GTDB taxonomy): Bacteria > Bacteroidota > Bacteroidia > Bacteroidales > Bacteroidaceae > Prevotella. The sequence continues at coordinate 14,481 of DAIOEQ010000011.1, read as the reverse complement.
GAGCAATGTGACCGCTTCCCAAGAGGTTCATCGTGCCTATGGTGGTGTGGTGCCTGAGTTGGCGAGCCGTGCCCATCAGCAAAACGTAGTGCCAGTTGTGGACCAGGCCATCAAGCGAGCAGGCATTACCAAGGAGCAATTGTCAGCTGTGGCCTTCACACGTGGCCCTGGATTGATGGGCTCGTTGCTTGTTGGAGTGAGCTTCGCCAAGGGCTTCGCGCGAAGCCTCGATATTCCTTTGATAGACGTCAATCATCTGCAAGGGCACGTCATGGCGCATTTCATCAAGGAGAGCGATGACGACAACCATATGCCGCCTTTTCCCTTCATTTGCCTTCTTGTCTCAGGAGGCAACTCCCAGATTGTCAAGGTGAACGCCTATAATGACATGGAAGTGCTTGGCCAGACCATAGATGATGCGGCGGGTGAGGCCATTGACAAATGTTCAAAGGTAATGGGGCTGGGTTATCCTGGTGGCCCGATTATTGATCGTTTGGGCAAGAATGGAAACCCCAAAGCCTACAAATTCTCAGAGCCGAACATCCCTGGCCTCAATTACAGCTTCTCTGGATTGAAGACGTCTTTTCTTTATAATCTTCGCAAGTGGGTTGCCGACGATCCTGAATTTGTGGAACGCCACAAGGAAGATTTGGCAGCAAGTTTGGAATACACCATCGTTGATATCCTTATGAAGAAGTTGCGTTTGGCAGTCAAGCAGACGGGCATCAAGCATGTGGCTGTTGCTGGTGGAGTTTCAGCCAATTCCGTTTTACGCCAGGCTTTCCAGGATCATGCGCATCGTTACGGGTGGACCATTTACATCCCTAAGTTCAGTTATACCACGGATAATGCGGCGATGATAGGTATCGTGGGCTATTTTAAATACGAGGATAAGGACTTTTGTCCCATTGATGCGCCCGCATTCTCAAAAGTAACATTTAAATAAACATCTTAGAAATTAGGGCGACAAGAGTTTGTCTCTTGTCGCTCGATAATCTTCCCATGCTATGGAATTAGAAACAAAGGTATTGAGTCGTGAAATTCAAACGGCTCTTTATGATAATGGTAACACATTAGGTACAGCTGAGAGTTGTACGGGAGGTCGTATCGCTGAAGCTATTATTTCCGTCCCTGGAGCATCCAATTATTTCAAGGGCGGAATCGTTTCCTACACCAATGAGGTCAAGGAAAACTTGCTTCACGTGTCGCATGAGGTGCTTGAGGCACAAACAGCTGTGTGCGAAGAGGTGGCGCGTGAGATGGTGATAGGCGCATGTGAGGCGCTTCACGTGGATTTTGCCATTTCGGCTACCGGTATTGCTGGTCCCGGTGGCGGTACTGCCCAGATTCCTACAGGTACGATTTGGTTGGGCTATGGTTCTAAGGATGATGTCCGCACGTTCCAGTTGAGTGAGGATTTCGGGCGCGACATCAATTTGGCGATTGCCACCAACAAGGCTCTTCGCCTTTTCCTTGATTATTATCGGGAAAAGCATCCTTCAGAAAATCAAGGCAAGTGACATCCTGTGTGTCAGGTAAGACATAAAAAACTCGTTGCAAAGCATCATCAAGGGCTTTGCAACGAGTTTTTTGTTTTTGGATGGAACAACTATAAGGTACCAACAATCATTTGCGAATGATTGTTGGACCGTTATTTTATTTGTCTTAGAACTCTTCCTCGTCCGAAATGTCTTCGGCCTCGTTGATGAGGTCCTCGGGGTTCGTGTCGAAAGTGGTGCGATAACTTTCTTCGGTGAGCTTGTCGTCATCATAAGTGTCATCGTCGTCCTCTTCGTCATGCTTGAAGCCTTCTTCAGGGACGTCTGCGTCTTCGTCGGAAGTTTCATCGTTTCTCTCATCCAGGTTATCCAAGTCGTCTAATCTGGCTTTAACCGTTTCAGTGTGCGGTTTCTCTTTTGCGAAAATGGCCTCAATCCACAGTCCCTTGGTGATTTCCAAAACCTCGTATCCGTCGTTCACCTTTTTCTCATAGAGGCCACCTGGCTTGTGCATACGGTCTTTGGGTAGTGTGGTCGTTGAAATGTCAAATCCGCTTTGTATGATGTCTTGAATGCTCTGGGGCAACGACTCCCATCCGCCACCGAAGTTTCTGTCAAGCACTTCGATGAGCTTTGCTGCTGAGATATGATGGATATTCTCGTAGGTCAGGTCTGTCACTCTCGAGATGGGCCTTTTCTTGATGGCAATCTTTTGCTTCGTGTTTTCGTCCAGTCTGATCATTCCGACCTTCATGCCCCGTGCCTCATATTTCTTGATGATTTCCGGCTTGTCAATCTTGACCTCCTCAATCTCGAATGCACTTCTGATGATGTCTAAATACTTGCGGGCATTGTCTTTCAGGTCCACGTCCTTCTCGGCTGCCGTCCACATGCGGAAGACATCATTCTCCTGAATATCCCATACGTTGCTCTTGGTCAATGCCTTAAGCGTAATGGCTTTTTTCTCTTTCATAGTCCTTTTTTATGTTGCTGCAAAAATACGATTAAAATCCTAAATCGCAAACAAATCATCCTTATTTTTTATAGCTTTCGTCATTGTTTTGCGGAAAAGCTTCCCGCCTTAGTCATTGCGGGGCTTTGGTAAAAGTCAAGGTATTGTTGTGCCACCTTTGTGTATTGGTGGTAACGGCGGATATATTCGATGCTTTCCCTTTTGAGCCGGGCGATTTCTTCTGTGTGTGTGACCATTCTGTCCAGCGCTTCGTAGACACTTTCGTAATTGGGTCGGACGTTGACGATGGGTTTCAAGTCCTTGTCTCCCAATATTTCGTAGTTTTCCGGTTCTCCTCCGCCTATGCAGATGATGCCTCGGCTCATGGCTTCCAGTGGGTTCATGGAGGGCGTGTAGCTGTAGAGTTGATCGAGAATGGCGTCAGCCCCGTTCATCATTTGCGAGTATTGTTCGAAGGGGACGCCTTCGGCGATGCGCAGTTCCACTTTCTGTGGATATTTTTGTTTGATGGCTTGGGCCGCTGCCAGCATGATGTCAGTCCCCTTATAGGCTGATCGCCCTTTGCTGATGCCGATGAAGAGACGTAGCGCATGGGTTGGATTGTGCTCGTCCAAGCCGAACGGCCTGTCTTTCGGTTTGATGGGGTAGGGGATGAAGGTCGTCTTGTCGGGAAATACAGGTTTGTAGCAAGCCCAATATTCATAGAGGCCCGCTATGATGCCGTCACAGTCAGCGGCTATCATTTTGTTGAGCTCCGCTTTGGCCGTCCCCATCCAGTCTCGCCGTTCTCTCATTGCCGCCTCATCCGTGCGGAGCGTGTCGCCTATGTTGAAGTCGCTGTAGCGCAAAGGCTTGCGCGTGATATTCTCATGCACCCAGTAGTAGTCCATCCCGAAGGCACCCAGGAACACCTTCTTATTGTACTTTCTGAGAAACTTGTAGATGGGCCGTATGCGTTGCGCTTTCAGTTCCAGAAACATGGGGTTGATGAGTTGCACCACGTCAAAGCCTGTCATCCTGGGCAGTAGGGCTATGGTGCGTGCCAAGTAGGAGACGCCACCCAACTTGCCCTTCTTCCGGCAGAGGTCGATGTCTCGAGGATAGTCTTTCCAAAAATCGCCGTTGCTCACCACGGTCACCTGGTGCCCCAACGCCCTAAGCCCCTCGGCCAGTGTGGCGTGGACGTTGCTGTATTCTCCAATCAGTAGGATTTTCATGTCTTTCATCGGATCATCAGTAGCAGGATACGCCGCCCCACGCTTGTGTTGACCATTTTTCTGAATGCCGTGTACTTTTTTGTGTAGTTCTTGTCGGGCAGTGGGAACAATCCGCGTTTACGCAACCTGTCGATGGCGTCGTTCAAGTGGCGGGCGCTATGCGTTAGCTGGATAATGTTGTAGAGATAGTCCATTGTCAGTTGGGCGATACGCCTGTTGAGAGCCACGCGTTCCATTTCCGGTGCCCGTTGTGCGATCTCGAGCAGTCGCAGGATGATGCTTTCCGTGTCATCCAGTCGCTTCGCGGTGTGTCGCATGTTGTCGTCGGCTGTGATGGATCCCGTCCGCCGCCTGTAGAAGTAGGCTTTCGATTGCGTGAAAAACACATGCTCGGCCCTTAAGAACAGTTGTGGCGTGAACTCCTCGTCCTCATGCAATCGCCTTGGCGTGAAACGGAGCGACTTCAAGATTTGTGACCTGAACAGGTATCCGCATGCCGATGCCCTTAGGTTGTACTGGTGCATGTATGCCGCTCCGCTCATGGGTCCCTTGTATTCGAAGGGCACTTCCGGTTCCGTTTGCTCGGTCTCATGAAAGAGGATGATGTCGGCATCCTGGTATCGCGCTATGTCGAGGCAGTGCTCGTAGGGCGCCTGAATCAGGTAGTCGTCTCCGTCAACAAACTGTATGAACTTGCCTTGCGCGCAGACCAGTCCCATGTTGCGTGCCGTGGAGAGCCCCATGTTGCGCTGGCGTATGTATATGATTTCGTCGCGCAGCTCCACCAGGTCATTCAGAGGCGACACTTCTGATCCGTCATCGATGACGACAATTTCGCGCTCGTCCTTGCTGAGTGAGAGCGAGAGAATGCTTTGCAGGCACTCGCGCAATAAGGTCGTTGGCAAATTGTAGGTTGTCACGATAAAGCTGACGAGCGGCTGTTCGTTATTGTTTTGCATAGTGGCCATGTTGTCATGTGGAATAGCCCCGCACATTTCCCTTGCGTGAAAAATTGGGCTAAATGTTGATGCAAAGTTACTATTTATTATAATAATATGGGAAGAATAGCGTTGAAATATTAATGGAAAATCGAGAAAAAGACGACTCCTATTCACATATCTTGAAGTATACCAGCCTTTTCGGCGGTGTGCAGGGCCTTGGCATTCTGGTCGGAATCGTGCGCAATAAGCTTGTGGCGCTCATTCTTGGCCCAGATGGCATGGGTTTGGTGTCGCTTTTCAATTCCACAGTCAAGTTGGTCAGCGACTCCACGAATTTTGGGTTGTCTCTCAGCGCGGTGAAAAACCTGTCTGAGGCTTACGACACGGGTGATGAGGCCCGTGTGCGCCACGTTGTGAGGCTGGTGCGTTCCTGGAGCTTGCTCACGGCTCTTTTAGGCGTGTTTGTGTGCGTGGCGCTTAGTCCGTTGCTCAACAAGTGGACTTTCTCTTGGGGCGACCACACGCTCCATTTTGTCTTGTTGTCACCCGTGATAGGTCTGATGGCCATCACCAGTGGCGAGACGGCCATCCTGAAGGCCGTTCGCCAGCTGCGTCCTTTGGCCTTCATATCTCTTTGCTGCGTGTTCTTGGCGTTGCTGTGTTCTGTGCCCATCTATTATGAGTTTGGTCAGGCGGGCATCGTCCCGTCACTCGTTCTTTTTGCGCTTGCCCAGTGTTTGGCCACCCTTGTGTTTTCGTTTCGCCTCTATCCCCCTTCCTTTTCATTGTCACGCCAACTGCTGGGCGAGGGTGGCAGCATGGTGCGACTTGGCATCGCCTTCGTGTTGGCCGGCATCTTGGGCAGCGGCGCCGAGTTCGTGGTGCGGTCTTATCTCAACACGTCGGGCCAGCTGACGGCCGTGGGCCTCTACAATGCGGGCTATGTCATGACGATGACCTACGCGGGCATGGTCTTTTCAGCCATGGAGACCGATTACTTCCCACGCTTGTCGGGCATCCCCACGCTGGGGCCCCGCCTCAACCAAGTGGTCAATCACCAGATGGAGGTGTCGCTGTTGTTGGTGGCGCCCTTATTGGTCTTGTTCGTGGTTTTCCTTCCAGTCCTCTTGCCATTGCTTTATAGTGGGCGTTTTCTCCCCATTCTGGGCATGATGAAAGTGGTCGTGCTGGCCATGTACTTCCGTGCCCTTACGTTGCCCGTCGAGTACATCGCGCTGTCGCGTAGCGACTCGCACGCCTACCTGTTGCTTGAGGCCATTTACGACGTGGCGTTCACCCTCTTGGTCATTCTCGGTTATCGTTACCTCTCCCTTTGGGGCACGGGTGTCGGTTTGCTTGCCGCCAGCGTCATCAATTTCGTGCTTGTCATGGCCTACTCGCGTTGGCGATACCATTTTGTCGCTTCACGTGAGGTCAAGATTTACGCGCTCCTTCAGATACCCTTGGGCTTGTTGGCCTATGTGGAGACCTGCTTTCTTGATGGCTGGCGCTATTGGGTGGCTGGCATCTTGCTTGCCGCCTTGTCTCTGTCGATATCTGTTGCCGTGTTTCACGCCAAGTCAAACCTGTGGCAAGCCTTGAAGGAAGGCTTCATGGGGCGATTGCTTCGTCGCCTTCGCAAAAACAGATGATATCCATGAGCAAGCCCCAAGTGACCGTTCTCGTGGCTGTGTGGAACACGGCCGACTATCTGCCGCAATGTTTAGATTCCCTGCGGCGACAGACCCTGCGCGACATACAGGTGGTGTGCGTCGACGACGCGTCCACTGACCGTTCGTTGGCTGTGCTGCGGCGCTATGCGGCCCTCGACCAGCGCATCGAGGTGGTTGCCTTGTCTCACAACCAAGGACAGGCGCATGCTCGCAATGTGGGTCTTCGGCGGGCCAAGGGCGATTATGTCTGTTTCCTTGACAGCGATGACTGGATGGCCGACGACTGTCTGGAACGCGCCGTGGAAGTCTTCCGTGAGCATGGGAAAACTGGTTGTGTGTTGTTTCACACCTTATATTATTATACTTCGTCTCGGCAGGAGGAATATCCCATGCCGCCATTTGACGTTCTCGGCGGAGAGGAGGCTTTCCTCTTGTCGCTGACGTGGAAGATTCACGGCGTGTATATGGTGCGGGCCGACATCCACAATCGTTATCCCTACGATGAGAGCGCCCATGCCTTCAGTGACGACAATACCACGCGCCTCCATTACCTGGCTTCCGTGGAGGTGCGTTCCTGCGCCGGCACCTATTATTACAGGCAACGTCCCTCATCTGTTTCCCATCAGTTTTCGCTCAGGAGGTTTGATTATCTGTTGGCCAACTTGAGCATGAAGCGACAGCTTGAGCGTCTCCATGTGGCTGACGGCGTGATGGACATCTATGAGAACCATCGTTGGTTGAACTTGATAGACATGTATATGCTGTGGTATCGATATGGCGGTGAGTTGACCACCAGTGACCGTAAAGAGGCGCTGTCGTTGATTTGCGAGAGTTGGAAGACCGTGGAAGCGTGGCGTCTGAAGCGTTCCTTGAGACACAAGTTTGGCTATATGCCCTTTGCCGGGCATTGGCGCCTGTTTTATTTCCAAGAGCAAGCCTATTTTTGCTTGCGGCGTTGGCTGGGGCGGATGTAGCTGCCTTCCGCCTCCGATGTCTTGATTTTTGACTAAAAAGTTTGTTTGTGTTTCCTGTTGAAATAGAGTGAGAAACCATCGTTTTCGCTGGATGTTTGTTCCCCGAAAGGCCGTTGGGCAGGGCGTTCCTGTCCTGTCGAGTGACGATAACTGCCCTTTTGAGGGGTGAGATGTAATGTGTCGAAAGACAAGAAGACATCAATCATGCTGCGATAGGGCATTTATCGTGACGAAAAGTATCTGATTCAGTTGGCGATTTTGTCTCGTAATTCTGTAAGTGTTAGATTTGCAATAAGTTACGAATCTGCTCTATTCTCGCGTATTTTCATGGAAAGTTTTGCTCACAGAAAAAGATGGCGCGTTTTTATGTGTAGCTTGTCGCAATTTTTACCCGCTTCGCCCTGTCTCCCATGCCGCGTTGCTGATGTGCCACCTTGCGTCCATAGAAGTTGTCTGCCCACGTTTGACATGTCCACGGGGACTTCGTGCGGGCGCGAGGAAGACTTATTGGACAATTGTGTTGAGAAATGAACCAAAAATTGCAAAAGGCGCTGTTATAATAGCGTTAAACCAATATAAAATTTTAAAATCGGTGCAGGTTATTTTGAATTTATTGTTACCTTTGCAACAAACAAAAACAAGGATGATGGCATTGATTATCGTCACGATATTGCTTGCAGGTTACCTGCTCATTGCAACCGAGAGCTTCACGCAAGTGAACAAGGCTGCAGTGGCGATATTTGCGTGTACGGCGGGGTGGGTGCTCTATATCAGTTATGGCACGGACTTCGTGATGAGCCAGCATCCTTCCGAATACATGGCTTACTTGAGTGGCGCCGAGCCGTCAAGCGTTTCCGTGAAGGAATTCATAGCCAGCAATGTTTTTTTGAAATACGTGGGGAAAGCTTCAGAGATTGTGCTTTTCCTGCTTGCGACGATGACCATTGTTGAAATACTGGACAACAATGGTTGTTTCGATTTTATCCCGCAGTTGCTCAAGACTCGCAGCGGCAAGCGCATCCTCTGGACGCTGTCGCTCGTGACATTGGTGATATCAGCCAACCTCGACAACCTCACCACCACGCTGATGATGCTTGTCATCATGCGCAAGATCATTCCCAATCGTCGCCAGCGCATGATTTTCGGTTCGGCGATTGTGGTGGCCGCCAACTGTGGTGGCGTCATGACGGTCATCGGTGACCCGACCGGACTGATGTTGTGGAACAATGGCTTCGTCAGCGCCACACATTATTCCATGACGCTTGTCGCTCCGAGCCTGGTGGCGTGGCTCGTGCCGACGCTGTGGCTCAGCCATTGCGTCCCCTCTCGTGTGGAGACGGAGTGGATAGCCATGCCTTACCGTGGCGATGACACGCGTCTCAATGTGTGGCAGCGGTTGCTTATGCTCTTTGTGGGCATCGGAGGGTTGTGGTTCATCCCCACCTTCCATAATATCACGAAGCTGAGTCCCTTCCTGGGGGCGCTGTGTGTGTTGGGCGTGCTGTGGATAGTCAATGAGGCTTTCAACCGCAAGCTGATGAACATGGACGCCATGGAGCGCCGTCGCATGCCGCAGGCGCTGTTCTACGGCAATCACCAGCTCATCCTGTTTGTCATGGGCATCATCTTGGCGTTGGGCGTCGTCAAGGAGACGGGCATCCTCGGTCAGTTCTGGCAGTTGCTGCAGGGTGTGGCTGTGGCCGACTGGATGTTGGGGCTTTGCGCTGGGGTCGTCAGTTCGGTGCTCGACAATTTCGCCACGGCGGCCAGTTTCATATCTGTCAACCCATCCGCGGAGATGAACGCCGCTTATTGGGACATCGTGGCTTATGGCGCGGCCATTGGCGGCAATGTGCTGGCCATCGGTTCGGTGGCCGGCATGACGTTGATGAAAACTGAGCGCATCCACATGGGTTGGTATTTCAAGAATGTGGGCAGCATGGCGGCCCTTGGGGCCTTGATGGGATTCTTGGTCCTCATGCTGATACTATATGTTTAAATTCACTTAAAATAAAATAACTATTAAGGTTATGGCAAAGATTAAGACAATTGGCGTTTTGACTTCTGGAGGCGACTCTCCAGGCATGAATGCGGCCATCCGCGCAGTTACGCGTGCGGGCATTTGCAATGGTTTTAACATCAAGGCGATTTATAGGGGATACGACGGCCTGATCAACGATGAGGTGGTGCCTTTCACCACGGAGAACGTGTCGGGCATCATCATGCAGGGCGGTACCATTCTCCGCACGGCCCGCTCCAAGGAGTTCATGACACCCGAGGGCAAGCAGAAAGCCTATGAGACCTTGCAGAAAGAGGAGATCGACGCTCTCGTGGTCATTGGCGGCAATGGCTCCCTGACGGGAGCGAAAGACTTTGCCAGCGAGTATGATGTCTGTTGCATCGGCTTGCCGGGCACCATCGACAATGACCTCTACGGCACCGACTCCACCATTGGCTACGACACCACGCTCAACACCATTGTGGAGTGTGTCGACCGCATCCGCGACACCGCGCAGAGCCATGAGCGCATCTTCTTCGTTGAGGTGATGGGACGTGACGCTGGTTTCTTGGCACAGAACTCGGCCATCGCCAGTGGCGCTGAGGCAGCCATCATCCCGGAGGACACGACTGATGTCGACCAGTTGGCGCAGTTCATGGAGCGTGGCATCCGCAAGTCAAAGAAGAGTTGTATCGTCATCGTCTCGGAGAGCCCGAAGTGTGGCGCGCTCTACTATGCAGACCGTGTGAAGAAGGAGTTCCCCGGCTATGATGTCCGCGTCTCCATCCTCGGTCACCTGCAGCGTGGCGGACGTCCCTCCGCCCACGACCGCATCTTGGCCAGCCGCACAGGCGTTGGAGCCATCGAGGCCATCATGCAGGGACAGCGCAATGTCATGGTGGGCATCCACAACAATGAGGTGGTCTATGTGCCTCTCTCCGAGGCCATCCGCTCTGACAAGCCCTTCGACCGCAAGCTCATCAAGGTGCTCGACGACTTGAGCATCTGATCGGGGACGCTGAGAAATCTATACCAAAACATAATAACAAACAAATTTAAAACAAGAAACTATATGGCACAAATAAATGGACGCATCTCGCAGATCATTGGCCCTGTGGTGGATGTCTATTTCGACACCCAGGGACAAGACGCCGAGAAGGTGCTGCCTAAGATTTATGAAGCCTTGACGGTGAAACGCCCGGACGGTACCAACCTGGTCATCGAGGTGCAGCAGCACATCGGTGAAGACACGGTACGTTGTGTGGCCATGGACAACACCGACGGCTTGCAGCGTGGCCTGGAGGTTGTCCCGACGGGAAGTCCCATCACCATGCCTGCCGGCGAACAAATCAAGGGTCGCATGATGAATGTCATCGGACAGCCCATCGACGGCATGAAGACGCTCGACATGAAGGGCAGTTACCCCATCCATCGTCCGGCTCCTAAGTTCGACGAATTGTCAACCCACAAGGAGATGTTGGCGACGGGCATCAAGGTCATTGACCTCCTGGAGCCTTACATGAAAGGTGGTAAAATTGGCCTGTTCGGCGGTGCTGGCGTGGGCAAGACCGTGCTCATCATGGAGCTCATCAACAATATTGCCAAGGGACATGACGGCTATTCGGTGTTTGCCGGAGTGGGCGAGCGCACGCGTGAGGGCAACGACCTCGTGCGCGACATGCTCGAGTCGGGTGTCATTCGCTATGGCGACAAGTTCAAGAAGGCCATGGAAGAGGGCAAGTGGGACCTCTCGCTCGTTGACCCGGAGGAGTTGCGCAAGTCGCAGGCCACCCTTGTCTATGGACAGATGAATGAGCCCCCTGGGGCACGTGCTTCCGTGGCGTTGTCTGGCCTGACGGTGGCCGAGGAGTTCCGCGACCACGGAGGCAAGGATGGCGCGCCCGCCGACATCATGTTCTTCATTGACAACATCTTCCGTTTCACGCAGGCCGGTTCT
>DAIOEQ010000011.1:0-3182 GCA_036746215.1 Prevotella sp. | reverse complement strand
AGATGGGTGCCATGCAGGAGCGCATCACGTCCACCAAGCGCGGCTCCATCACGTCTGTGCAGGCTGTCTATGTGCCTGCCGACGACTTGACCGACCCGGCGCCGGCCACCACCTTCTCTCACCTTGACGCCACGACGGTGCTCGACCGTAAGATCACTGAGCTGGGCATCTATCCCGCCGTCGACCCGTTGGCGTCCACGTCGCGCATCTTGGATCCGCTCATCGTGGGCAAGGCTCACTATGAGTGCGCCCAGCGTGTGAAGGAGACCTTGCAACACTACAATGAGCTGCAGGACATCATTGCCATCCTTGGTATGGACGAGTTGTCTGATGAGGACAAGCTCGTGGTAAACCGCGCCCGTCGTGTACAGCGATTCCTCAGCCAGCCGTTCGCCGTGGCCGAGCAGTTCACAGGCGTGCCGGGCGTGATGGTGAGCATAGAGGATACCATCAAGGGCTTCAATGCCATTCTTGATGGCGAGGTCGACGACCTTCCTGAGCAGGCATTCATGAATGTCGGCACCATTGAGGACGCGAAGGCCAAGGGTAAGAAACTCCTTGAGGCTGCGAAGGGTTAAGCGTTGGTTTAAAGGATTTTAAAAACTTTGAGTCATGCTGAAACTTAAGATTGTTAGCCCCGAGAAGGTCGTCTACGACGGTGAAACGGAGAGTGTGGTCGTGCCGGGCTTGCTCGGACAGTTTGAGATACTCAACAACCATGCCCCCATCATCTCCTCGCTGACACACGGGACCGTGGAATACACCACCCGCGAAGGCAAGCAAAGCCTCGATGTGCGTGGCGGTTTCGTGGAGGTGAAGAAAAACGAGGTCTCCGTTTGCGTGGAGGTGTGATCATTAAACAGTGTAGAGGATGAACAACATCAAGGAAGTGCGCAAGGTGGGATTGTGGGTGATAGCGGGTGTGACCCTGCTGACGCTCATGGTCTTGAACGTCCGTCAGGACACCACGCGTCTGAACGTGGTTGTCTGGGCAGCCCTCATCGCTTTGGCGGTTTGGCTTGTTGTCACGGCGTTCGTCTCTTGGATGAAAACCCGTAAGAGGGGAGACCAGTAGGGGAGATGAGTTATGCCGTCATTGACAAGTTTCCTCTGTTGTGCGTTGTTGTTCCTTGTCCTCGGACTGGCGTGGATCTTTGGGCTAAGCCTCGTCAAAAGGGTGGCACCCCAGCATTTGGTCCTCTTCAGCGTCCTCTTTACGGTGGTGCGCGTAACGGTGGTCCTGGCTGTTATCGGAACATATGTGTTTTGCCTGTCGGATAGTCTGGCTGAGTCGAAGGCTTTTGCGGCCATGGCACTCATGATGTACGGACTGATGATGGTGATTTCGTATGTGATAAAACATTAATAGATAAGCGTATAAATGAAATTCGTTAAACATATTGTCTGCCTGTTGGTCCTGCTGACGACAACGCTCTCCATGGCTGGCGCTGAGACAAACGAGAAGTCTCAGCCGCTGAATGTCAGTGAGATTGTCCTCGAACACATCAAGGACTCCTATGATTGGCATGTCACGGACATTGGTGATCGCCATATCGTCATCAACCTGCCGGTCATCGTCAAGAGCACTACAGGTTGGCATGTCTTCAGCACGGCGAAGTTCGCTTCCCAGCCTGACGCCAAGGGTTACCGCATGGGCCCTGACCATTTGGCCTTGGCCACAAAGGGCGAGCACGCGGGAAAGGTTGTGGAGCTGGTCAACGGCCAGGAGAAGCGGCCTTTCGACATCTCCATCACCAAGACGGTGGCGGTCATGTTCATCAATGTGGTGATTTTGCTTTGCTGCATTTTGATTCCCGCTCGCTGGTATCGCAAGCATAAGGCAAGCGACCCCGCTCCGGGAGGCTTCACGGGTCTCATCGAGATGTTGGTGACCTATGTGGAGGACAGCATCATCAAGCCCGGTGTGGGCGAGGAGGGCTATGAGAAATACTCTCCCTACTTGATGACGTGTTTCTTCTTCATCCTTACTTGCAACCTCATGGGCATCGTGCCGTTCCCGCCGGGATCGGGCAACGTTACAGGCAACATCGCGGTCACGTTCTTCCTGGCCGTGTGCACCTTTATCGTCACGCAGGTGAGCGGCACCAAGCACTATTGGAAGGATATCTTCTGGCCCGATGTGCCCTTGGCCCTGAAGGCGTTCCCGCTGATTCCTGTCATCGAGTTTGTGGGCATCTTCACCAAGCCGTTCGCCTTGATGATCCGACTTTTCGCGAACATGATGGCGGGTCACGCCATCGCGGTCTCGTTGGTCTGCATCATCTTCATCGTGGTGTCGAAGGCGTTGGCTGTGTTGATTGGCATGTCTGTGCTGAGCATCGTGATGGCTGTGTTCATGATGTTGCTCGAGTGCATGGTTTGCTTCATCCAGGCTATGGTGTTCACCATGTTGAGCTCGATATTCATCGGGCTCGCAAGAGAAAAATAAACATTGGAAAATTAGTAAATAACAATTTAAACCTTAAAGATTATGATTTCATTATTATTGGCAGCTGAAGCTGCAGCAGGTCTTGCAAAGTTGGGCGCTGGTCTTGGCGCAGGTATCGCTGTTATCGGCGCAGGCATTGGCATCGGTCGCATTGGTGGCCAGGCCATGGACGCTATGGCTCGCCAGCCCGAGGTGATGAACAAGATTTTCACGAACATGATCGTCGCCGCCGCCTTGGTCGAGGGTGTCGCCCTGTTCGCTGTGGTTGTCGCCTTCCTTTGCATCTAATCGTCGTAAGAGATAAGCGCTGCGTATGGATTTGTTAATGCCAAGTACGGGCTTGCTTTTCTGGATGACCATCGTCTTCCTGATTGTGCTTTGCATCCTGGGTAAATGGGGCCTTCCCGCCATCACCAACATGGTGAAGGAGCGCAAGGCTTTCATTGACGACAGTCTTCGCAAGGCTCATGAGGCCAACGAGAAGCTCGCCAACATACAAAAAGAAGGAGAATCCATTCTGCAGGAAGCCCGCGAGAAGCAGGCGGCCATCTTGAAGGAGGCCACCGACACCCGCGAGGCGATTGTCGCGAAAGCTCAGGAAAAGGCGAAGGCGGAGGGCGCTCGCATCGTGAACGAAGCGAAAGCGGAGATCACCAACGAGAAGCAGCAGGCCATTCGTGAGATCCGGGCTCAGGTCGCTGAGTTGTCAGTGAAGATAGCTGAGCGCATCGTG
>DAIOEQ010000010.1:5513-20407 GCA_036746215.1 Prevotella sp. | reverse complement strand
GGCCACCGTGTCGCTGGCGGCACAGATGACCACGGTGCCCCTGGTGGCCTACTACTTTGGTCGCTTCTCTTGCTATTCTCTGCTCACCAATTTCATGGTCGTGCCGGCGGCCACGCTCATCCTTTATGGTGCCATTGCGCTCTTCGTGGCCACGCCCTTTGCGTCTGTCGCGCATGCCGTGGCGTCAGTTTTGGTGAGGATTGCCCAATGGCTCAACGAAGCCTTGTCGTTAGTGGCGTCGTGGCCGGGCGCCAGTGTTGAAGGCCTCCATCTCTCCTTGGCGCAGCTGGTACTGCTCTATGTCATGCTGTTGTCACTGACGGTCATTGTGTCCTGTGCCTGGCATTTGCGGAGTTTGGGCGACCTTGACACCTTCAACCGCGTGACGCGCAGAAACAACAATCCCGCACCGAATGGCGATGACAAGGCCATTGACGATGCGGGAATGGTGGACGACGACTGTCAGTTAGAGTGATGGAGAGGCCAGGATGGTGCACACCTTGTCTTGGAAACGGCGCCCGTTCTTGCTGTGCATCACGCCCTGGTTGATGATGGAGAAGCACAGGTGGTGCCCGTTGGCCGCCGTCAGGTAGCCGCAGAGACTGCTGATGCCGGTCACGGTGCCCGTCTTGGCGTGCACGTTGCCGCGTGTGAAGGCACCCGTCATGCGCTTGCGGAGAGTGCCGTCGGTTCCGGCGATGGGCAAGGCGGGCAAGAGATGGTTGTAGATGTTCTGGTCGTGGTAGGCGTAACGCAACAACTTCACTTCCAGCTCCGCGCTCACATAGTTGTAGAGAGAGAGGCCGGAGCCGTCGGCAAATTGGTAGCGCGAGCCGTCGAGCCCAATCTTGTTGACCAGTTGCTTGATGATGGCGCGGGCGCTCTTGGCCGTGGCGGGGTGGTTGCCTGTTGACGCGGCTACCTGGTAGAACATCGATTCCGCATAGAGATTGTCGCTCTCCTTGAGCATGCGCATGAGCACCTGGTCGATGGTGTGGAAGCGCCGTACGATGCAGTTGGAGTCCTCAGGCTTGCGCTTCTCGCCCAGTGAACCGGTCAGGTAGATGCCGGCCTCACGCAGGTCGGAGTAGAACTTGGGCAACAGCTGGTCCTTGCGCGAGAGCAACAGCGGTGAAAGAGTCGGGTTGTCATCGTCCCAACACCATCCTTCCCCATAGGGATTCTTGTCCTTCATCGACTTGTCGGCGTAGATGCTGCCGCGTATGGTGTCGATGCCCATCTTGCGAATGCCCTCCACAAAAGCCCGGAGGTCATCGTTGTTGAAGCGCGGGTCAAAGCCGCCCACGCAATAGATGTCACCATGAAGGGTGCAACTGTCCACCCGTCCGGTGTAGCAAAGGTCGGTCTTAAACTGGTAGCTGCCTCCCAACCGGCTCAATGCCGTGATGGCCGTGATGACCTTCATGGTCGAGGCGGGGCGCATGAGCTGGCGCTCGTTGTGGCAGAAGATGGTTGAGTCGGCGTCGAGGTCATAGACCATCATGCCGAGCTGGGAGGTGCGGAACATGTCACTCTGCAGCAATTCCTCAATCTGGGCCTGCACGTTTTGTGGCCAAGGCAGGGTGTCGCCCCTCACGCTTAGCGAGTCGCTCCACAGCGAGTCGGTGGCGATGGTGTCGTTGTCCTCTGTCGTCTCATCCTCGTCGGTGATCTCGGTCTGCGCCTGCAAGGGGAGGGCCAACCACACCAGGAGGATCCATAAGTAAACTCTAATTGTCTTCATCCTTTCTCTTAGTCTTGTTTTTCCGCTCAGCCAGACACTTCAGAAATGACGTCTCATTGGCGGGTTGAACCAGGACAAACTGGTCGCCCCGCAGTCCGAGAATCAAAAATCGTGTCAGGCCGAAGGTGGCGGTCATGGGCTTGTAGCCCACGATGTCGGTCAGGGCAATCACTTTCTTGCGGGCGAAGCGGCCGCGGCAGATAATGAGTTGGTCATCGTGGAACACGTATTCGGAGTGAAGCACGCGCTCAATGAGCACCACGCAGACCAACGCCATGAGCGCGCCTGCCAAGACCCATTTCTCCCAAAACAGCCAAAAGGACACCCCTGCGAAAAGAATGATCCCGCAGATGGCACCCAACGAAAAACGATGTTGAAATGTCCTGTCCATAATTTCAAGGTGCAAAATTACTAAAAAACGTAGAGTTAGAGGAAGGTGTATTGTATATTTTTAGTAATTTTGCACAGACATAACACATTCATTATGACTTACAAGTACGACTTTCTGGTCATTGGCGCTGGCATAGCGGGCATGAGCTACGCCTTGAAGGTGGCCAAAGCAAAAAAAGGAAAGGTTTGCATCATCTGCAAGACAACACTTGATGAGGCCAACACGCGGTTTGCGCAAGGTGGCGTGGCGTCGGTGACCAACCTGGAGAAAGACGATTTTGAGAAGCACATTCATGACACCATGGTGGCTGGCGACTACATCAGCGACCCGGCGGCCGTGCGCCAGGTGGTGACCAAGGCACCCGAGCAAATCCGCCAGTTGGTGGAGTGGGGCACCCAGTTTGACAAGCAGGCCGACGGCCAATACGACCTTCACCGTGAGGGCGGACACTCGGAGTTTCGCATCTTGCACCATGCCGATGACACGGGTGCCGAGATACAGCGCGCGCTGATGGCCGCCGTGCGGGCCAACCCCGACATCGACATCAAGGAAAACCACTTCGCCGTGGAGATCATCACGCAGCATCACTTGGGAGCGCGCGTCACGCGTCGCACGCCCTATATCTATTGTTATGGTGCCTATGTGCTCAACACTGAGAACAAGGTCGACACCTACTTGAGTAAGGTTACCGTGATGTGCACGGGCGGTTGCGGCGCTGTCTACCAGACGACCACCAACCCCGTGGTGGCCACGGGTGACGGTGAGGCCATGGTCTATCGCGCCAAAGGCACGGTGAAGGACATGGAGTTCGTGCAGTTTCATCCCACATCGCTCTATCATCCTGGTGAGACCCATCCCGCCTACCTCATCACCGAGGCCATGCGCGGCTACGGGGGCATCTTGAAGTTGGCTGACGGTACGCCTTTCATGAAGCAGTATGATGAGCGCGGATCGCTCGCGCCGCGTGACATAGTGGCGCGGGCCATCGACAGCGAGATGAAGAAAAATGGCGTCGACCACGTCTACCTCGACGTCACCCACAAGGATCCCGAGCAGACCAAGCACCATTTCCCCAATATCTACAAGAAGTGCCTGTCCATCGGCATTGACATCACGAAGGAGATGATACCCGTGCGTCCCGCAGCCCACTACATGTGTGGAGGCATCAAGGTCGACCTCAACGGATGCTCGAGCATTGAGCGTCTCTATGCCTTGGGTGAGTGCTCATGCACGGGGCTGCACGGCGGCAACCGCTTGGCCAGCAACTCACTCATCGAGGCTGTGGTCTATGCTGACGCTGCCGCCAAGCATTCTCTGGAGCATGTAGACGAGTATGACTTCAACGACAAGGTCCCCGACTGGAACGATGAGGGAACTCTTACCAACGAGGAGCACGTCCTCATCACGCAGGCCAACAAGGAAGTGGGCGAAATCATGAGCAACTACGTCGGTATCGTACGCTCCGACCTCCGCTTGAAGCGTGCGTGGGACCGTCTCGACCTGCTCTATGAGGAGACAGAAGCCCTCTTCAAGCGTGTGAAGATTTCGCGTGACCTTTGCGAGTTGCGCAACATGATCAACACGGGCTATCTCATCACGCGCATGGCTATTGAGCGTAAGGAGAGCCGCGGTCTGCATTATACGGTAGACTACCCGAAGCACGCTTACGATAAGTAAAGGCTGTCAGCGGTAGTGGCTACGCGCCGCTCCCCTGACACTTGGCCATATAAAATCTGTAAGGCGGACGACCGACACCAGATGCGTCTGGATGTCAGTCGTCCGCCTTTTTCTTGTGTGAGAATGTGGTCACCTGGCCGTTGCGTGCGTCCCTTTCCCTTTGAGGGCCTCCAGGGCATTCTCCGCCAAGGCCAGCATCTCGTCTTGTCCGGGATAGACCGCCACAGGTGCCAGCCAGCCAATGCGCCGCTTGAGGCGCGAGACCACATAGTCGGCATGGGCCATGCCACCCGTGAGGATGATGGCATCGGGTGGTCCGCAGAGCACGGCGGCTTCCGAGACAATCGCCTTGGCTGTGTGCCATACCATGGCGTCAACGATGAGGCGTGCGTGGTCGTCTCCGCCTTCGATACGTCTCACCACTTCCTGCATGTTATTGGTGCCGAGGTGCTCGGTCAGTCCGGCTTGTCCGGCCACTCGCTTGAGCAGTTCGGCCTCAGTGAACTGGCCGCTGAAGCAAAGGCGAATGAGCGCGGCGGCAGGCAACGTCCCTGCGCGCTCCGGCGAGAAGGGCCCCTCGCCGTCAAGGGCGTTGTTGGCGTCGATGGCCTGTCCA
This sequence comes from Prevotella sp., assembly GCA_036746215.1. Lineage (GTDB taxonomy): Bacteria > Bacteroidota > Bacteroidia > Bacteroidales > Bacteroidaceae > Prevotella. Next base: position 15,979 of record DAIOEQ010000010.1, on the reverse strand, counting down.
TGGTCGTGTGCGGCAATGGAGATGCCGCCTCCCATGTGGCAGATGATGAGTCGCAGGACCTCATAACGAGTGCCATGTTCGCGGGCGTAACGGCGTGCGATAGCCTTTTGGTTGAGCGCATGCCAGATGCAGATGCGGGGCAGCAGCGGTGACCCGCTGATGCGCGCTTCGGGTGCCAGTTCGTCAGTGGTGCCAGGGTCGGCGATGTAAGCCTGACACCCAGGGATGTCCTGGGCGATGGTGTAGGCGATGATGCAGCCTAAGTCGCAGGCGTGCTGGTGCTCGCATGCGCACTCTTCGGCTATCATTGCGGGTGTGACGGCGTAGGTGCCGCTCTTCACGGGCCGTGCCAGTCCACCGCGCCCGATGACCGCGTCGAAGCGCATGGGCACACCGCGAGCCGCCAACTCCTTGAGCACCAGTTGACGGCGGAAGTCAAACTGGTCCATGATGGTGGGAAACTGGCGCAGCTCTTGCAGGTCGTGCGCGATGTCGGTGACAAACAAGGGTTGCCGGTCATCGAAGACGGCAATCTTCGTAGATGTCGACCCTGGGTTCACAACAAGCACGCGAGGCATAGGCTCAGGTATTTGGCTTCAGCTGAGTCGCCGCGTGAAGGCAGCACCACGGGCACGTCAGTGCCCTGCAGCACGCCAGCCGTCAGCGCATGGCAGAAGAGGGTGATGGTCTTATAAAAGAGGTTCCCGGCCTCGATGTCTGGGAAGATGAGGGCATCGGCGTCGCCTGCGATGGGTGAGCTGATGTGCTTCGCGGCCATGCTGTGGGGCGAGCACGAGGTTTTCAAGTCAAGGGGACCGTCGACGATACAAGGACCGAAAGCGCCCTGTGTGGCCAGTTCTTTGATTTGGCCATATCCGACAGTGTAGGGAAAGTGCTTGGCGTCGACCTTCTCGGAGCAGTGGATGAGCGACAGGCGCGGCTTCCCGATGCCCAGATGGTGGCAAAACTGCGCCACGTAGGTCACTTGTGCCACGCGTTGTTCGTGGGTGGGATAGGGAATGACGGCCGCGTCGGTGAAGGTTAGCAATTTGTGATAGTCTGGCAACTGGGCCACGGCTATGTGGGTCATTACACGTCCCTTGGGTAGGATGCCCGTATCCTTGTTGAGTGCGGCGTGGAGCAATACGTCAGTGTTGACAAATCCCTTCATCAGCACATCGGCCTCGCCACGTCGCACGGCGGCTACGGCTTGACGGGCAGCCTCGGCTGGATCGTCGGCCTGGAATGGCAGGGCGGTGGCGATGCCATGGCGCTCGGCGTTGGCAAGGGCTTGTCGTGTCGCGTCGTCATTGGGGCAGACAACGGCCACCTTTTTCTTGACGTTTCGTTTTTTTAGGTGAGCAATTAGCTCCTCAAAAGATTGAATAGGCATAGGCATGTTGTTCTTGTTGGTGTCAAAGTTACGTAAAAAACAAGCATGCCTACGCAAGATTTCTGAAAAATTATACTAACCGAACGTAAAAAATGTTAGCGCTCCGATGGTTGCCACTTATTGTGTGGCATTGGTCAGTTGCTTCAATTCGGTGATACGGCTAACCAGCGTGTCGCCTTTGGGCGTGGCGTAGAATTCGGCCCGCACCACGTGGCCTACGTCAGCGTTGCCACGCACGCGAATGTGGCGGCTCTTGGCGTAGAGCGTTGAGTCGTGTCGTGAGGGATAGCTCAGCAGTTGCACCTCATGGCGTGTGGAGCCCGGTCCGATGATGAAGATGTCGGTGCTGTCGACGACGGGATGAAGGGCGCTGTCCTTGGCAGCCGCCTTGCGCAGTGCGGCTGTGTCTGGCGGATAGAAGTCTTTGGCGGCCACCGTGTCGCCATTGTCTTGACTGGGTGCCATGCGGCACGACGCCACGACCATCTGCATGGCGATGAGCAGCAAGGGAAAATATATAAGTTTGCGCATGAGTCCTTGATGATAGGTGTTGTTGTGACTGAGGAAGTTATTGCAAAGGCTGTGCGGCCAGTCCGCCCACTCCCGTCTCCTTGTAGAGCGATGGCAGGTCGTGGCCTGTCTGTTTCATCACCTTCACCACGCGATCGAAGCTCACGCGATGCTTGCCGTCGCTGAACGAGGCGTAGAGGTTGGCGTCGAGCGCCCTGGTGGCGGCGAAGGCGTTGCGCTCAATGCAGGGTATTTGCACGAGTCCGCACACAGGGTCACATGTCATGCCGAGGTGGTGTTCCAGTCCCATCTCAGCCGCATACTCAATTTGCGATGGGCTGCCGCCGAAGAGTTGGCAGGCCGCCGCCGAGGCCATGGCACATGCTGTGCCCACCTCTCCCTGGCATCCCACGTCGGCTCCCGATATGCTGGCGTTCTCCTTCACGATGTTGCCGATGAGGCCTGCGGTGGCCAGCGCATGCAATATCTTGCGGTCGGAGAAGTCGTGGCCTTTGGCCAGGTGGTAGAGCACGCCTGGCATGACACCGCACGAGCCGCAGGTGGGTGCCGTGACGATGGTGCCTCCGGAGGCGTTCTCCTCGCTCACGGCCAACGCGTAGGCATACACCAGGCCGCGTGTCTGCAGGTTTTGGCGATAGCCCTTGGCTTTTATATAATAGGTGGATGCCTTGCGTTGCAGGTTGAGCGGACCGGCGAGCACGCCTTCCTGGTCGATGCCCCGTTCCACGCTGCGCTTCATGGCCTCCCATATCTCTTGCAGGTAGTCCCAGATGCTATCGTCCTCACACTCCTTGACATACTCCCAATAGGCGCGTCCGTGGTCGTCGCACCACTTCTGTATGTCGCTGAGCAGCGTCAGCGGGTATATGTCGGGTGATGGGGGAAGTACGCCTGTCGGGTGGTCACCCTCCGATAGGGCACCGCCACCGATGCTGTAGACTGTCCACGTTGTGGCGGGTTCACAGTCTCCATGACGTGCCTCAAAGGTCATGCCGTTGGGGTGGTAGGGCAGAAACACACGAGGTTTCCACTCGATGGTTACTGGGGCGATGGGTTGGAGCACCTCCTCGATGGCCACATCGGTCATGTGGCCTTTGCCCGTGGCGGCCAGGCTGCCATAGAGCGTCACGTGGAACGACTGGGCGTCTTGGTTTTGCTTGGCAAATATCTGTGCGGCCTTCTGCGGGCCCATGGTGTGGCTCGACGATGGACCTTTGCCTATCCTGTATAGTTCGCGTAGTGATTTCATTACTGCAAAGATACAAAAAATGTGGGATGGGCCATGATGCCATTCCACATTTTTGGCTGACTGTGGTTAAAAAGTGAAAAGTCAGAGGCTCCAATGGACTCCGCCCATGAACGTGGCGCGTGGCATGGGGAAGCCCGCCACGGTCTCATATTCCTGAGCCAAAAGGTTTTCGCCCTTTACAAAAAGATGCAGTCCTTTTGCCACTCTATAGTCGGCTGTTGCGTTCCACAGCCAGAAGTGCTCCCGCTGCTCATCTTTTCCTACGGCCGTGTAAAGGCCTGCCACATACTGCAATCCGCTGTTCAGGCGGAAACGTCCTTGTTGCCATCTGCCGCCCACATAGAGCTTATGTTCTGGGGCGGACAGTTGCGGATTGCTCATGTGCAGGAAACTGTAGTTGGCGTTGATGCTCCAATGCGCGTTGACAGTCCATGCCGTCTCCAGTTCGAATCCCGAGTTCTCCGTCTTTCCTGTGTTCACGTTGAGCGGCCTTCCGTCGACCATCTGCGTCTGGATCATGTTGTCGGCCTTGAGATAGAACACATTTGCCCCGACCGTCAGCCGGTTGTCAAGCAGGTGCTGGCGGTACGACAACTCATAGTTCATCATGCGCTCTGGTTTCAGGTCGGCGTTGGCGGGGCGATACATGTAGAGCTCGCGCAATGTGGCGTTGCGGAATCCTTTGCTCACCAAGGCGCGCAGTGTGGCATTGTTGGGCAGGAGAAAGGTGAGGCTGCCTTGAGGGATCCATTCGTTGCCGCTTGTGGCATGATGATTCCAACGCACGCCAGCGTCGAATGTCAGCCATGAAGACAGGTTCTGGCGGAAGTCCACATATCCCGCCACTTCGTTCACGCTGCGTCTGGCAATGTCGCTTTCGCTCCCGTCTGCCATAGAGCGGTTCCACGCATGGCCGCCATAGTGAATGTAGTCGACACCTGCCGTGGTGTGGTTTCCCTCAAACAGCTGCCAACTCTGATAGAGCGAGAAACCGCCCATGCGGTCGTTGTGCAGATAGTAGGCGGTGCGCGGTTGGCTGCCGATGTTGTAGCCGTCGTTGATGTGGTGATGCCCCCAGTTGTAAAACGCGCGGAGGGCTCCACTTGTGCGCTCGTATTCATTAGTGAGCGATACGGCGGCCATGCCCCGTGTTATCATCATGTCGTTGTCTATCATCGGGTTGCCGATAACGCCGGGATTGGAAGCCTCGAAATAGGTCATGTCCACATCGCCCGACAAGCTCCAGTTGCTTGTCAGGTCATAGCCGAGTTTCACAAACCCGCTCACCTGCTCGAAGGCGGAATTGGCGCGGTGGCCGTCGGTGCGGCCGTAGTTTGCCCCTACGATGCTTGAGAACTTGTTTTTGCGGAAACGGTTCATGGCCGTGGCCTCAAATGTGCCGTAGCTGCCACCCTGGAGGCTTATGTCAGTTGACGAGCCATTGGTCAGCATCTGCCTGGTGACGATGTTCACGACGCCTCCCATGGCGTTCGAACCGTATGTCATGGATGCGGGGCCCCGAAGCACCTCCACCCTGTCGGCAAGCATCGTCTGATAGGCGTCGGCGATGGGATGGCCGTAGAGACCGGCGTATTGCGGCAGTCCGTCGACCAGCACGAGCAGGTTGGCTGTTGAGCCAATGCCGCGCACCTTTATGCCTCCGGCGGCTCCTGTGCTGACCCCGTAGCCGAGTATGCCGCGCGAGGTGACGAAGAGCCCGGGGACTTGCTCGGTGAGCGTGGGAAGGATGTTGTCACGATAGTTCTCTTGCAACTTCTGTCCGTTGATGATGGACACGGTGACGGGCAGGTGGCGCACGTCAGTCTTGTAGCGTGTGCCGGTCACCACCACTTCGTTGATTTTGCGTACCGTAGAGTCTGACAGCTCAGACGCAGTAGCACTTGATGCAAACGCGGCGAGTAAAGCGATGGATGCGATAGTTCTCATTTTCTGTTTCGTGTGATGATGTGATTAGTCTAAATGATAAGGCTGCTTCTTCGGCACAAGCAAGATGCTTGCCTCGTACAGCAGCCAAATCGGCAAGGCCACGACGCAAAGCGTGAATGCGTCTGTCGTGGGGGTGATGACAGCGGCGACCGTGAAAATGACGACGATGGCATGTCGGCGGTAGTGGCGCATAAAGGGCGCTGACAGAAGTCCGAGCTTGCCCAGCAGCCAACTCACCACTGGCAACTCAAACAAAATTCCGAGCATGAGGTTCATCATCATCATCGTGTCGACATACGACGCGAGGGTAATCATGTTTGGCACATCCTGGCTTACCTGATAGGTTCCAAGAAAACGGAATGTGAGTGGGAATATCAGAAAGTAGTTGAGCGACATGCCGACAAGGAACATCACATAGCCGCCAGTGACAACCGGAAAAACATAGCGTTTCTCATTGTCGTACAAGGCCGGGGCTATGAAGCGCACCAAGAGGTATATGGCGTAAGGCGACGCGGCGAGGATGCCGACATACACCGCCACTTTCATGTGGATGGCAAACTGTTCGGCCAGTCCTGTGTTGACCAGGTCCACGGAGAAAGGGTCCATTCCCTCCGACGTGAACAGGTGGCTGAGATGGCCAAGCCATTGGTAGGTGATGAAGTTGTTGCTTTTAGGGGCAAGTACGATGTCAAACAACGTGTCCTTCAAGAAGAATGCCCCCAGGGAGCACACGACAATTGCGAGTGCAATCTTGATGATTGCCCCGCGCAACACATCGAGATGCTCCCAAAAGGACATGCTGTCCTGTTGTTCTCTTGCCATTATTCTTTCTTCTGTTCTCTTTTTTCTGTCTCGCTCTTTTCATTGGCGTCATCGCCAATGCCGTTCATTCCGTCCTTGAAACTCTTTACTCCTTTGCCCAGCCCCTTCATCAGTTCGGGTATTTTCTTGCCTCCAAAAAGCAGAAGCACGATGAGAGCTATGACGATGATTTCCTGTGTTCCAAACATGTTGCTTGTCTTGTTATTATGGATGATTACTGTTATTTGCGTAGTATGTATTTGATGAAGCCGTAGCCGCCAACTATTTGTAAAGCCATTCCCGGCAGTCCCAGGCGCACGTCTTGCAAAGCCGCATGCAGGCTGCCGGACATGGCCCATTCGGCCAGGCTCCCGACCACTTGGTAGAATGCCACGACCCCAATGAGCAACGGCAGGCTGACCTTGCGAAACTTGCTTTGGGCAAAGCCTGCCCCTGCGGCAAGCAGCAACGACTTGGTGAGTATGGCGGGGAGCGCCGCGGGCATCGGCATGCCGAACATGGCTGAGTTGGCGAGTGGTGAGGCGACAGCCGTGAGCAATCCCACGCGCCACCCGTATTTGTAGGCTCCCACCAAGGTGAAGAAATAGATGGGCAACCATATCATGCCACCCTTTGGCACCAGGTGGAACAATTGCGGCAAAATGATGTTGCCGACTACGAACAATGCCGCCACAACGTAAGTTCTTGTCTCGCTGTAGCTGTAAGCGTAGAGGTTTGCTGATGTTGCTTTTGTCATTTCGTGTTCTCTTTATTGTTTTTCATTTTCGTTAGCTGTTCCCTTATGGCCGTCAGGCACTCCTCGGCCGTCTCGCAGTCGCGGCACGCCTTCTCCATGGGGCACCAGTCGGTCTGGTCCTGGTTGAGGATGTGGCTCGTTTGCCTGTCGTAGCTCACCCTCACGCCTGCTTCGGCAAGCAGGTCGAGGGCGTCGTTGCTGATCAGCAGGGCGTGCAGTTCTTTTGTCCCTCCCAAGATGAGAAGCGCGGCGGCCGCCTTGCCCACCACCTTGTCCACGACTGTTGCGCCACGGAGCAGGTCGGAGTTGTCATTGATGATTTGCAGAAGCGTGGCGATGCCTTTTGTGTCATACGCCAGCACTGGCGGAATGTCGTTACTCGGCGCGCCGCTGTCTCGGCCTATCACGATGGAATGGTTTCCGTTGCGCAGCAAGTCGATAAGTTGCTCTCTCATCCCTCATGTTGTTTTAGCTGTTCCACGAATTGGTCTATCTTTTGCAACTCGCCGGGAATGTCTATTCGTTGCGGGCAATGCTCCATACATTGTCCGCACCCGATGCAGTGGCTTGCCTGCCGTAACTTCGGTACCCGTCGGTCGTAACCGATAAGGAAGGCGCGCCGGGCGCGTCGGTAGTCGGGGTCCTGCGTCCCCTTGTTGGGCATGTCCCCTTCCTTGATACACTTGTTGTAGTGGGAGAACACGGCGGGGATGTTGATGCCGTAAGGACAAGGCATGCAATAGTTGCACTCGTTGCAAGGCACCGTTTTCAGGTTGTAGATGTCGGTGGCTATCTGCATCAGGAACTTGTTGTCATCCTTGTCGATAGGCTTGAGTGGCGAGAAGGTGCAGAGGTTCTCTTTCAGGTTCTCCATGTAGCTCATGCCGCTGAGCACACACAGCACATCGTCGGGAGTGCCGGCAAAGCGGAAAGCCCAACTGGCTACGCTCTTCTCGGGCTCGCGCTCTTTCATCTTCGCCACGATGTTGTCTGGCACGTTAGCCAAGCGCCCGCCAAGCAGAGGTTCCATGATGATTGCCGGTATGCCGCGTTTCTTCAGCTCGCCGTAGAGATAGACGGCGTCGGTGTTGCGGTCGTTGATCTCGTCGGCGTAGTTCCAGTCGAGATAGTTGAGCTCTATCTGCACGAAATCCCAGTGGTACTTGCCCTCGTCGTGCCATTTCAGCGCCAGGTCGAACACGTCGATGTCGCCATGGTAGGAGAAGCCGAGGTTGCGTATGCGCCCTTTCTTTTTCTGCTCCACGAGCCAGTCGAGGATACCGTTGTCAATGTATCGGCTATAAAACTCACCCATGCCGTCGTCACCCATCCCGATGGCATGGAGCAACAGGTAGTCCACATAGTCCACTTGCAGATATTTCAGCGAGTCTTCAAACATCTGTTGTGATGCCTTGCGTGTCCATGTCTCGGGGGCGAAGTTAGAGAGTTTTGTTGCCACGTAATAGCTCTTGCGGGGATGGCGGTGCAAGGCGATGCCGGTGGCTTGCTCCGATTTGCCCTGGCAATAGGCTGGTGAGGTGTCAAAGTAGTTCACGCCATGCTCAAGCGCGTAGTCCACCTGTCGGTTGATCATTTTCTGGTCGAGCGGTGCGTCTGGATTTTCCCGTCCCGTGCCGCCGCCGACTACGGGCAGGCGCATCATGCCATAGCCCAGGAGTGACACGCGGTCTTTCGTGTTCGGGTTTGTGCGGTATGTCATCTTCCCCTTTGGCGGTTCCCCGTAGTTTCCCTTGCTGTCCACCTCGTCCTTGCCCTTGCACGCCGACAGGAGGGCGGAGGAAGCCATGGCGCCTGCGCCTAACAGTTTCAGGAAGTTTCTTCTGTTTATATCTTTGCCCATTGTGATTAAGTTTTTAAACGTTTATGGCCCCACCTTATATGTACCTGTGCACCTCGTGTCCCTCCACATAGATGGCGGAGAACGGTCGGGCGGGGCAGAGGTTCTCGCATGCCCCGCACCCGATGCAGCGTGACGTGTTCACGGCGGGAATCATGGGAGCGTAGTCGTCCTTGGGATTGGAACTTACCATCGTGATGGCCCCGACAGGGCAATGGCGTGCGCAGTTGCCACACTCCTTGCCGTCGGTTATGGGCACGCAGTTTTTCTTGATCCACACGGCGTGCCCTATCTGTATGCTCGACTTGTCCTCACGCTTGATAGGGCGTATGGCTCCCGCCGGGCACACCTCGCTGCAGCGGTTGCATTCGGGGCGGCAGTAGCCCCGCTCATACGACATGGTGGGTTGCATGAGCTTCATGAGGTCTGTCGACGGGCGCAACACGTCGTTGGGACACTCCGCCACACACAGTTGGCAAGCCGTGCAATGCTGTGCCATGTTCGCAGCCGAGAGAGAGCCGGGTGGAGTGAGCGGCGTGTCGCGCCGGGGAGCCTGCTTGTCCTCAATCTCCGCCAGTCCGCCGTCCACCTTTTTCTTCTCCTGCGCCAAGGCCATCGAAGCGGTGGCTATGGCGGCGCCAAAGAGGAACGAGCGGCGTGAGGCGTCAACGCCGCTTCCCGTATTTGCCGTGGCTTTCGCTTGGGCTTTCGGGGCGGCTTTCGCCTTGTGGTGGGCGTAGCTGAGCGCCTGCTTGCGGCACTTGCCTATGCAGTCGCCGCACACCACGCAACGCGAGTAGTCGATGCGGTGGTTTTTGAAGTCGATGCATGCCGACTTGCAACTGCGCGAGCAAAGTCCGCACTGGTTGCACTTCGTCTCATCCACTGCCACCTTGAACCATGAGAAGCGCGCAAGGAAACTGAGCACCGTACCGACTGGGCAAACAGTGTTGCAATAAGTCCTGCCGTTGCGCCAGGAGAGAATAGTTATGGCAACCAGCGTGATGACTGCAATCAAGAATGTTGGCAAACTTCTCATCCAGACATCCCGGCCGTAGAAGGCATAGCTGTCTATTCTTTCGGCTGCCCAGGCCAAAGCGTTGTTGCCAAGGATGTAGATGGGCTGGAATATGTTTTGCGCTATGCGCCCGTATGCGCTGTATGGGGCAAGCAAAGCCGCCACGGATCCCACACCTGCCACCAAGGCTATGACGAAGACCACGAGCATCCCATATCTCAACCACCGCTTCTCAGGCGAATAGCTGAAGCGATACTTCTTTTTCTTTCTCCGTCCGCTCACCCATGACACGATGTCCTGCATCACGCCCAAGGGACACACCACGGAGCAGTATATGCGTCCGAACACGATGGTGAGCAACGCCAATGCTGCGACAACACCCACGTGCAGTGCCAAGAGGGCTGGCAGAAATTGTACCTTTGCCGTCCATCCGAGCCATGTGTGAAGTGTGCCCGTGAAGTCGAGGAACAACAGTGTGACGCAGGCAAAGAACACTGTCGCCAGCGTAATTCTGATTTTTCTGAGCATATTCATAATGTTTTTATATGTAGAACAAGGATGCGTCTCCCGTCAAAGTGCAAAGTTAGGAAAATCTGGAAACATACCGCTTACCCATGTTACGGCTTATGTTACCTTAATTATCTATAGACCTTGGCCAATCTGCGGAAAAGCACTGTCGTGTTACATCTGTCTGTTCATATTATAAACGTGAGTTCGGGTGCAAAATTATAGCAAGATTCATATTTATATGTTATATGATTTTCCGCTTTGTTTTCACATGTTTCCGTATTTGCAGGTCATGCGAAATTTAACTTTTGCCCTCGTGATGGCCGAGAAGGCAACCATCAGACCGAAGCCCCGTTTTTTGTTTTTTGAACGACAATAGAGACAATGGGGACAACATAATGCAAT
>DAIOEQ010000010.1:0-5503 GCA_036746215.1 Prevotella sp. | reverse complement strand
GGGTTCTTTAAATTAGCTTTGTCACCTGAAGGTGGTAATTTATAGAACCCACCTATAAAACAACAGGAACAACCCGTACAACAAATACAACGCTCCCGCATGTGGCAAGCATGAAGATTGTTTGGATTGTCTGTTGTAAAGGTTGTTTCGATATGCGTAGCGGTATAGTCTTGGGCGGCTCACCGCTTCTCGGCAGTCTGCACGTCGCGCTTCGACTTGCTCTTGATGACAAGCCAAACGCCCGAGAACACTAAGATGACGGCCACGCCCTGCTGCCAGGTGAAAACGCCCAGCCCCGTGAGAACGCTCACCGTGACGGAGACGATGGGCTGCACATAGTTGTAGACGCTGACCACTGTCGGGCGCAACACCCCTTGGGCGACAATCGAGAGCAGATAGCTGACAAACGTGCCAAAGAACACCACGAAGCCCACCTCCATCCATGTGGTGGCGGTGAGCGAGGCCCAAGGCAATGCGGTCAGGTGGCCCGACGACACAGGCACCACGAACACGGCGGCCCAGGTGAACATCCACTTGTTGACCGTGAAGGCGTTGTATTTGCGCACCATCTTGTTGTATAAGGAGAGATAAAGGGCAAACGACAGCTGCGCGCAGATGCACATCAGGTCGCCGCGGATGTCGCCCACCTTGGCGTTGCCCGCCGTGGCGCTGGTCAGGATGAGTATCACCGCGCCCGTGCAACCGATGGCCACGCCTCCGGCTTTCTTCAAGGTGATGGGCTCGCCGAGGATGAGAAACGAGAGTACCATGGCGAAGATGGGCATCGACGTGGTGACGATGCTGGCGTTGATGGGGGAGGTGACGCTCAAGCCGATAGTGAACAGGCATTGGTTGAATACCACGCCCAGCAGGGCCGCGCCGGCGAACAACAGCACGTCGCGGGGTGGGATGTGCTCGCGCTTGCCCAGCAGCGACGCCAGCCAAAATAACAGGGCGGCGCCCGCCACACGAAAACTGACCATTGATAATCCGTCGATGCCATGGTTCATGGCATCCTTGCCCACAGGCGACATGAGGCCCCACATGGCCTCAGCGGCAAACATGCTGAGGTGGGCCTGCAAAGGTTTGTTGCTCATTGCTTATCGTTTGTTATCCCAGACGGCGGTCTCCTACCACCTCAAAACCCAGTGGAAAGGGACCGTTTCATCCTAACATCTCTGCAAAGGTAGCTAAAAACCGCAAGACGGGCAAGCGCAGTGCCGACAAAGTGGTCGATGGCATGTAAAAAGGAACTGTAAAAAACGCGAAAAAGACATGGTTTTCCAGATTGTTTTTGTATTTTTGCAACAGGGAGCACCATCGCTCCCCATTCAACCTTTTGAGCCATGCAGAAATACGTCGACCATATTGAGCAGATAGAGATCGAGTCGCTCTGGAGCGGCAAGAAGCACATCGTGTGGAACCTCGACCGCAAGGTCAACATCCTCAGCGGCGTCAACGGCGTGGGCAAGTCGACCATCCTCAACAAGGTGGTGAAGGGCCTGTCGGCTGGGGGCGAGTTTCCCAGCCACCTGCTCAAGGGGGTGCGCCTCAAGGTGTGCCCCGAGGACGCCAAGTGGATACGCTTCGACATCATACGCAGCTTCGACCGGCCCCTCATCAACGCCGACACCGTGTCGAAGATGGACGTGTCGCTGGCCACCGAGCTCGACTGGCAGCTCTTCAAGCTCCAGCGCAAGTATCTCGACTACCAGGTCAACATCGGCAACCGCATCATCGACACCCTGCAGAGCGGCCAGCCCGACGCGGCGCAGCAGGCACAGCGCATCTCGGAGCCGAAGCGGAAGTTCCAGGACATCATCGACCGCCTCTTCGCCGACACGGGCAAGACCATCGTGCGCACCGAGAACGAGATACGCTTCAGCCAAATCGGCGAGACGCTCATGCCCTACCAGCTGTCGAGCGGCGAGAAGCAGATGCTCGCCATCCTGCTCACCGTGCTCGTGGAGGACAACCAGAGCTATGTGCTCTTCATGGACGAGCCTGAGGTGAGCCTCCACGTGGAATGGCAGAAGCAGCTTATCGACCTCATCCTCGAGCTCAACCCCAACGTGCAAATCATCCTCACCACCCACTCGCCGGCCGTCATCATGAACGGTTGGATGGACAAGGTGACCGAGGTGAGCGACATCACCGTCTGAACATCAAAGAAAGGAGCGCGCAACATGTCACACCGACTAAGAGACAACCTGACCTCATCCTACCTGGAGGCCGCCAACCGCCTCAACTCCAAGCGGGCGCGCCGCAAGGTGGTGGCCTATGTGGAGAGCTACGACGACGTGTTCTTCTGGCGGCAAATCCTGTCGCAGGTCGAGACGGACCGCGTGGTCTTCGAGGTGATGCTGCCTTCGCGCGAGCAACGGCTCGAACGGGGCAAGAAAGCGGCCCTCATGAGCATGCTCGAGGGCAAGACCGGGCACGACATGGTGGCCTGTGTCGACGCCGACTACGACTACCTCATACAGGGCGCGTCGGAGACATCGCGGCGCATCCTTCAGAGCCCCTACGTCTTCCACACCTACGCCTACGCCATAGAGAACCTGCAGTGCTACGCGCCCTCGCTCCACGATGTGGCCGTGGCCGTGACGCTCAACGATCGCGAGGTGTTCGACATGGAGCAATTCCTGCGCGACTTCTCTCAGGCCATTTACCCGCTTTTCGTGTGGAACATCTGGTACTACCGCACGACCGACTACGCGGAGTTCACGATGACCGACTTCCTGAGGGTCATCGAGATGGGCAAGTTTGGCTTCGCGCAGGCTGACGACATCATCCGCAACGTGCGCCGCAAGGCTGCCAAAAAGGTCGAGCAGTTGCGCCGCCAGCATCCGGGCGCCAAGCAGAGCTGGCTGAGGGTGAAGGACGACTTGGCGGCCCTGGGCGTCAACGCCGACAACACCTACCTCTACATTCAGGGCCATCACCTCTTCGACAAGGTGGTGTCGCCCATGTTGCGCAAGGTGTGCGACAAGCTGGTGCGCCTGCGCGAGGAGGAAATACAGAAGCAGAGCGTGCATGGCGTGCAGCGGCGCAACGAACTCTCGTGCTACACCAGCAGCGTGGACAACGTGACCCCCGTGCTGAAGCGCAATGCGGGGTTCATGCGGTCACCGGAGTTCGCGAGGCTCAAGGCCGACCTGCAACGCTTCGTCGAACGCGTCTCACAACAACAAGCCACCCCGCAACCCACGATTCAACAAACCACTATCACCCAACAAACATCACAATGAAAAAAATCATTCTCACCGCCCTGGCAGCTTTCTGCCTTACGATGGGCGCGTCGGCGCAACTGCTCTACAAGGTGACCGCCGACAGCTTGGCCAAGCCCTCTTACATCGTCGCCACGCACGACTTCCTCAACCCCATGGGCTATGTTGACCATATCGACAGCCTGAAGGAGGCCATGACTGAGACCGAACAGGTCTATTTCGACATTGACCGAACGGCCAACAGCGACCAGCTGAAGGAAGCCGAAAAACTGCCGGCGGGCAAGACGTTAGGCTCGCTGCTCAACGAACAGCAAATACAGCAGCTCGACCAGTTTCTCAAGAAATACACGGAGGTGAGCTGGAAGAGCGCGTACAACCAGAAACGATACAATGGCCGCACACCCCTGGCAGTCCTGGAGGACTTCACACAACTGCTCTTCGTGGCCAACCACATGGGCGAGTACGACCCGACACACACCTTCCAGCAGTACTTCGCGGCACAAGCCAAGAAAAACAACGAGCCCACGGGCGGCATCTTCGATGTCAAGGAATACACGCAGCTCCTCAAGAGTGTGCCCATGGAACTGCAAGCCAAGGCCTTCACCATCTTCTTTGACCACGAGAACGAGATTCTCGACGCCATCGACAAGAGCGTTGCCGCTTACAAGGCCAAGGACATGAACGCAGCCGCAGCCGCGCTCGGCGGCGCGATGAGCCCCATGGGAGGCGGTCTCTTGACGCAGGAGTCCATCCAGGTCATGGAGCGGGTCATGCGCGACAAGCCCACGCTCTTTGCGTTGCCCTGCTACTTGCTGGGCGGCGAGCAAGGTATTATCAGCAAACTCAAGGCTCAAGGATTCCGCGTGGAGGGCATTGACTAAATGCCACGGCCATCCGTCAAACACATGAAAAGCCCCATCCCATGGAAACCGATCCATGGGACGGGGCTTTTCTCTTTTCCAGAGTGACGGCGGCTCATTGGCGCAAGCCAAGGCATGTTCCTGTGGCGGTCACTCGTCCTGACACTGGTTCTTGGGCCAGTTTACGAGAAACAACTTGTCGGTGGCGCGTGTGAAGGCGGTGTAGAGCCAGTGGATGTAAGCGGGCGTGAGCATATCGTCGGTCATGTAGCCTTGGTCCACATAGACGTGGCTCCACTGGCCACCCTGCGCCTTGTGGCAGGTGACGGCATAAGCGAACTTCACCTGGAGGGCGTTGAAGAATCCGTCGGTGCGCAAGGCTTTCATGCGCTCGCCCTTGGTCGGGATGTCAGCATAGTCCTCCATCACTGCGGCAAACAGGCGCTCGTGTTGCTCGCGTGTGAGGGCCGGCGCCTCGGTGGTGAGCGAGTCGAGCACGGCGGTCACTTGCATCTCGGTGTCGTCGTAGTCGGGGAACGACAGGCTGACATCGGCAAAATGGAAGCCGTAGAGCTCGCGGTGGTTGCGCACGCGCTCCACCACCGCTCGGTCGCCATTGGCCAGAAACGCCATGCCACCCTGTCGGTCGCCCCCAGGCGGCAGAGCTCCCTGGGCTGCCTCGGTGGCGCGCTGCCGCTCGGTCCAGTAGTAATTGTTGCGCACCACCATGAGCATGTCGCCATGGCAGAGGGTGTCCTCGCGGTCGAGCACGGTGTTGCGGATGCCTAAGTTGTAGACCGTGGCGCGCTTGTTGGAGCGGGTCACCACGATGGTCTCGTCCATGCCCACCTGGCTGTAGCTGGAGGCGAGGCTCTCGATGAGCTCGTCGCCCGGCACCCTCACGATGTCGGCGAAACGGCCGAACGTGATGCGTGGCAGCTGGGTCACCTCGTCATGGGTGATCATCTGGCGGATGACGGTGGCGTTGTAGAGCACGCCCGAGTCCTGGCTCTGGCGGAGCACCTCGTTGAGGTCACACTGGTAGACGTGAAGGCCGTAGCCCTCCAAGATGTCGGCGCTGAGGGCTGGCGCCTCCTCCTCACCCACAGGAGGCAGCTGGGCCTTGTCGCCGATGAGCAGCAGGCGGCAGTTGTCCCCGCTGTACACATACTTCACGAGGTCGTCAAGCAGGCTGCCCGAACCGAAGGAGGTGCCCGAGGCGGAGCCGTCAGGCTGCAGGTCGGAGAAGCCATGGCTGATCATCGAGGCCTCGTCGACCACGAAAAGGGTGTTGCGGTAGCGGTTGTCGCCCAGGTTGAACTGGCCGTCAAGGCCCTGGTAAGCCTTCTCGCGGTAAATCTTGCGGTGGATGGTGTAGGCCGGGAAGCCACTGTTCTGCGAGAGCACCTTGGC
>DAIOEQ010000009.1:14604-20545 GCA_036746215.1 Prevotella sp. | reverse complement strand
GTGTTTTTTTGTTTTATTTCTTATTTTTGCAAAACAGCAATTCCATCTTTGCCAAACAACAATCTAATCATAATCTTTGGAAATCGTATGAAACAAAGACCTTTACTCAAGCTAACAGCCCTGTCGTTCCTGCTGTCGCTCTTCAGCCTGACGACGCTGGCGGGACATCGCTACGACTTCAACTACACCATCTCGCGCCCCGTGGATGCCACCGCAGCCACCGTGTGCACCGTCTATCCCACCTTGCTCAAGACGGCCTTGGGCGTCACCAATCCGGCGTCGCTGAAGCTCGTGGCGGGCTACAAGAGCGCTTCGGGTGACCTGAAATACCGTCTCTCCAACACCCCAGGTGTCGAGGTGGGCAAGAGCGGCCATTGGTTCGGCCTCGACGCCGTGCCCACCAACCGAGTGGCGCAGCGTGCCGTGCTGGTGGTGTGGGATGCTCCGTCGCTGGCAGTCACCCACAGCGACCTGGTCACCGTGGGCACCAAGCTCAGTCTCATCGAGGGTTTCGTCAATGGCGGCGACTCGCTGTTCTTCCACCTCAACATCACCTTCACTGGCGCTGGCACGGCAGGCTCTGTCGTCTCCGACCAATCCCAGTATGTGGGTCGTGCCAGTGAGACCGACGGCTGGCTGGTGACACCCCTCGTGCAGAAAAACGATGATGAGCCCGCGCAACAAAACTGGATCCAGGTGAACGAGGGCGACAAGATCACCTTGAGCTGCGAGGTCATCCACCCCGAGAACTACAAGACCGTGCGCTATCGCTGGTCGAAGACCTCGATGAACGCCAAGACGTATAAGGACGAGGATGTCACCGTGCGCCGCTCGATGACCACCGCGCCCTACACCGTCACGGCCAATGCCGTCTACAAGGATGGCGCGCGCTATGTGCTCCGTGTCTACCTGACCGACCTCAACGGCAAGTCGTCGTGGAAGGACTACCACTATTATGTGGACGTGCAGACCAATCCCGGACAGTTCATGGAGTGGCCCACCTACAAGCTCTCCTACGACTTCCACACCGAGTATCCCAACCTCAAGAAGCCCACCAAGCTCCACACCTTCACCAAGAAGAACGGCAAGCCGGCCAACTGCTATGCCGGCGAGTGGTGGTCGGTGTTCTGGGGCGATGGCCTCAACACCGAGGTAGGCACCGACTCGGCCACCATCTACACGGCCGCCAAGAACATGGTGGCCCAGTATGATAAGGACTTCTCTTACATCCGCGACTACATGGGCTGGCCGCCCGACCTCAGCGCGCGCCGTGGCTACAAGTCGTTTGTCTACATCTTCGGCTCGGGCCTGAGCAACGACGACACGCCCAACACCACCCAGGGCGGCTACCAGAGCTCCACCTATGCCGACGGGCAGAACTGGGCTTGCGTGTGGGCCAGCTACTATCCCTTCAGTCGTTTCCGCGCCGACGCCGACAAGAAGTGGAGCGATGGCGAGTATCAGCGCAACGCCATGATCCACGAGGGCATCCACGCCATCTTTGCCGACCTGGGCGCCTGCCAGGGCTCCAGCTGGTTCCACGAGGGTGGCAACACCTGGCTCCAGGGACAGGTCTACGCCAAGCGCGACGGCAAGTATGGCGACGCGGGCTTCCTCGACGGCGGTCCCTTCCTCGCTCCCCACATGCCCATCGAGTGCTACTCGGGTTGGTTGCAGGATGGTTCCTACGGCGGCCCGGGCGCGCAGGGCGTCAACATGTACAACAGCAATGGCCAGCAGGTCTGCACCTGGCGCAACTACCTGGGTGGTGTGCAGTATGCCAACGCTTTCCCCGTGGTGGCGGCCAATGTGTGTGGCGACGGGGTCATCCCATGGATCTGGCGCAACTGCAAGGACTATGTGCTCAAGACCATGGGCGACTCCATCGGCGAGGAGCCCATGCGACAGATCATCACGGCCTATCGCGCCCGCCAGGCGCTCTTCGACCTCGGTGGCTGGGACAACAGCTATCGTTCGGTGGTCAATGCCAACTTCGGCATCACGGTGAAGCCTGAGTGGGAACCCTACTGGATCAATGTGGCTCCATATCGCATCACCCCTTACCAGTCGGTGACGCTCGACAATGCCGACGGCTGGATGTCGCCCGACACGCTGACCAACCCCGGTTGGAGCGGCGGCAACATCATCCCCATCCACGTCTCGGGCGATGTGGCCAACGTGGAGTTCCGCCCTGAGGACACGCAGATGCGCGCCTTGCTCTGCTACCGCACCAAGGACGGCCGCTGCTACTACAGTCAGCCCGTGAAGTGTGGCAACATGAGCATCGACATCACGGAGAAGCCCGCCAACGGCGTTGTCTTCTGTGTGGTCTGCAACACCGACTATGTCTATCTCGGCGATGCCCAGCGCAAGCACCATTGGGACTACCGCATCCGCTTGGGTGAGGGCGCCAAGGCCATTGCCGACACCTACACCCGCTGGTTCAACTACGAGCAGGACTTGAAGGACGACTACATCACGGGCATACAGTCCGTCCGTGACAACAACGCCACCGCGGGCAAGCTCCGCATGATGTCGTCAGCAGCCGTGCGCGGCAATGTCATCCGTCTCGACCTGGGCGACGTCAATCCCGCCGATGTCACCGTGCGCGTCGTGGGCGCTTCGGGCGTGATGGTGCAGCAGGGCCGTCTCAATGCCGACGGCACCTATCTCGTGCCCGCCAACCTGCCCGCAGGCCTCTGCTTCTTCACCTTCGCCTATGGCAACGAGCATCAGACCGTCAAGATGATTGTGAAGTAAACGATATTTTCTTTCCTGTTGAGGCGTCACCCCTTGGGTGGCGCCTTTTTCATGGCGTGCGCCACGCCTGTCATGATTTTTTGCCAAAAAGTTTGTCTGGGATTTCGGATGAAATAGCGTGCGAAAATGGGGCTATGGCCCTTTTTGGCCCTTGCTTTTGCGCCATGGGTTGCGGAAAGATGCCCCCTCGTTGGTCCATAGATGCTGAATCGAGGCGCGAAAGCTGCGGCAGCGAGTCTCGATGGGATAGCTATCTTGCCTCGATTAGGTATTAACGGTTATGAAAAACGCTTACGATGGGGCGTGAATAAAAACATAACTCTTGTAAACAGTTGAATAATAGCGTGTTATAAAAGTCGTTCTGTTTTCGCTTATTTCCATCCAAAGTTTTCTTCGTCGAAAATAATCGATGTTTTAGTATGTAGTTTGTCGCGATTTTTATGGGAGCCAGCCCACCCTTACTGGATCAGCTTTGCTGCGCCTTGTGCGCCTTCTTGTAGGCCGAGGGCGTCAGCCCCATCTTTGAGACGAAGTAGCGGCGGAAGCTGCTGATGGAGTTGAAGCCCGACTGGGTCGCCACTTCCTGCAGTGAGAGGTCGGTCGAGGTGAGCAGGTCTATGGCCTGTTCCACCCGCCAGTTGTTGACATACTCATAGAAGGTGGTGTGCAGTTGCTGGTTGATGTAGTTGGAGACGTAGGTGCGGTTGGTGCCCAGCTCTTGCGCCAGGTCGTTGATGTTGAGCGTGGGGTTGAGGTAGATTTTCTTTTCGCGGAACACGCGTTCAAACACTTCGTCGAAGTGATAGTGAGGTTGACATTCGGTTGGGGTCGCCGGGTCCATGGTGTCAGGCAGGGCTTCACCGCCATTGTCCGCTACTGTTTTCTGCAAGACTTCAAGCATGTCTTCCTGCCGATAGATGAAGTAGCACATCAGTGCGAGGATGACAGAGCACATCACATTGTAGAAGGCTGCCACATGTTGTGCCGCCGACTTTGTCGCGACGAGCCACACCACGGCCAGGGCCACGTAGAGAAGCAGGAACAGTCGCATCCAGCGCAGCGACAGGTTGTCGTCCGACGAGAAGCTGTCCGTAAGCCGTTTGTTGAAGCGCTTGACCGCCACCACGCCGTAGGCGATGATGAGAAACGAGTGGACCACGGCCACCACCAGGATGCCCTCGTAGACGACGGCCGACGGATGGATGGCGTAGGCCGCCAGGGCCGTCACGTAAGGCGCGGCGTTGGCCAGGGCGGGCAGCCGCCGCATGCCGCGCGAGTGGGTCAGGCGGTAGAGGAGCATCAGGGCCAGCGGCACCACCGTTGTCTGCAGCATGTCGGTGATGGTCACCATGTTTTCACCGATGAAGTTGTGGATGAAAAACAGGAAAAACTCGAAAAGGCTGATGCCGAGCAGGTAGAGCATGAAGTGGAAGGCCGACCGCTGCAGTTCATGGTGTCGGCCCTTGATGTAGAGGGCCACTGTCCCGAGTATCTGGAACATGAGGAACAGTCCGCATGAGAAGTCGCGGAGCCGGATAGATGTTTCTGGGTCCATGTCGTTTTTTAGTGGGTAATGGAAGATATGTCGTCAAATGTACGAAATGTTTTTTATATGAGCCTCCTGTTAGTCTGTGAAAATCAGTTTTCCCGCTGTTTTTCTTTCAGTACCGCAAAGTTACGCTTTCCGCTCCAGATGGCGATGGGTGCAATGCGTCACAGCGTAAAAAACAAGCGTCACAGCGTACAAAACGCTTCTTGGCGCCTCCGCGCACCTTTGATGATTGCTTTTGATGTCCTATATTTGCAACCGAAACGATCTGGCGACTTTTAGACTTATCATCCAACAAACAATACACAAGCGTTATGAGAACAACACTTCGCACACTCCTCGCAGTCGTCTGTAGCTGCTGGCTCGGCTCCTGGCAGCCGGCGCAGGCGCAGACGTTCTGGGACGGAGGCATCGACAAGAATCTGCCAGGGACGGGCACTGCCGACGACCCGTTCCTCATCCGGACGGCAGACCAACTGGCGGGACTGGCCAGCCGCGTCAACGCCGGCGACAACTTCAGGGGCAAGCATGTCCGCCTCGAGGCCGACCTCCACATGAGCGACCCACGCAAGCCCAGCGCCGAGAAGCGGCAGTGGACACCCATTGGCGGCATCTTCTATGACCAGCAAGGCGCATGGGAATGGACCTCCGACACCCTGCGCTTCTGCGGCGTCTTCGACGGCGCAGGCCACACCATCCATCATCTCTACATCAACCAGGTGCCCAACTTCGGCGGCACTGACCTCGACGATCCCACCAGCGACATCCAACTCGACTTCTCCGGTTGGAACAAGGGTCTCTTCGGTTATGTCGAGGGCGGTACCATCCGCAACCTGCGGCTGGAGAACGACACCATCGTGGGCGCCGTGGCGATAGGCGGAATAGCCGCTTACAACATCGGCGGAACCATCAGCCATTGCTCCATGACGGGCTTCGTGGGGTCGGTGGAATCGGGACCTTGCGGTGGCATCGTGGGACAGAACACCGATGGAATCGTGGAATTTTGCACGGCCAACGCCACCGTCAGGGGCACGCGCAGCGCTGGCGTGCTCGCCGGAGCCAATACCGGGGCGCACGCTGTCATCCGCGACAGTCGTGCCGAGGGACAATGTCACGTCACCCAATATCGCGCAGCAGGATTCTGCGGTGCGCAGTTCGACGGCGCGCTCATCGAGCGCTGCTCGGCCGATGTGGCGGTGAGCAATGCCGCCTATCAGTATGCCGCCTTCGACTGCGCGGGTTTCGTGGCCAACAACGACGGCACGATACGCGAGTGCTTCTCCACCGGCAAGGTCACCTCGCCCAAGAGCGCGGCGGGCTTTGTGGCCTGCAATGTGGGGCGCATCGAGTCGTGTTACAGCACGGGCGACGTCGTCGTGGGCGGATGGGGCTGCACCGCGGCCGCCTTTGTGGGCATGAACGGAACGGGTAGCGTGTCGTATGGCGAAGTCGTGGCCGACAATCCCGGCGTGACCGTCAACTGCTTTGCCACGGGCCAGTGCTCGGGCACCGACGAGAGCGCCGGCTTGCGCGGCTTCTTGGCCTCCTATTGGAACGAGACGCCGAACAGTTCGCGCGCGGTCTTCTGCTCCTACGACAAGACGGTCAACCCCGGCATCGGCGTGCATGAGC
>DAIOEQ010000009.1:3447-14594 GCA_036746215.1 Prevotella sp. | reverse complement strand
GTTGGGCGGCACACTGGCCAAGAGCACCCAGGAGATGCAGAGCCAAGCCTTCGTCGACACGCTCAACATGGTGGCGGCCTGGCTGGGCACCAGCACCTGGACATTCCGCCCCGGGCAATACCCCGTGCCCACTGGCACGAAGGCCACCAACCTGGCCGACTACATCGGCGGGGGCGACGGCACGGCCGACCATCCCTTCCTGATAGCCACCAAGGAGCATCTGACCCACTTGGCCGAGCTCTCCAACTTAGGATGGGACTTCCGCGGGCAGCACATCCTCCAGACGGCCGACATCGACCTCAACCGCCCGCAGGAGGAGTGGGGCGAGGAGATGCCCTCCGAGTGGACACCCATCGGACAGGGGGCCAACCGCAACAACATGGATGAGGACAACGACTGCGTCTACACCTTCCGCGGCACCTATGACGGCGGCCGTCACGAGGTGCGCAACATGTATATCAACGGCCACTACGATGACCTGGGCTTCTTCGGCGTGCTCCAGCATGGCGCCACCATCAAGAATCTCGGCGTGACCCAGGCATGGGCCAAGACCAACACCGGCAACATCGGCATCCTGGCCGGCAGCTCGGCACGCTATTCGCGCGATGTCAACATCGTCCAGTGCTGGACCTCGGGACGCGTGGAGAGCACCGGATGGGGCGTCGGCGGCATACTGGGGCACATCGCCCTGGAGGGCAACACCAACATCCTCAACTGCGCCAGCTCGGCACACATCACGGGAACGACCGACGTGTCGGCCATCGTGGGCGACCAAAACTACATCGGAGAGACATACAGCAACGACACCATCGCCAACTTCATCTTCTCGGGCACCTTCGACAAGGAGGGCTACCGCGTGCCCATGATGGAGCGTGAGCGCCTCTTCAACGCGCTCTACGACAGCGACGTCTACCGGCTCTCAAGCGACCAGGAACAGGTGAAGCGCAACGGCGGGCACCCAACGGCTTACCTGCAAGGCAAGACCTTGGCTAACATCTTCAACTATTGGGTCGACCAGTGGAACGCCTCACACGAGCTTCAGCTCGACTACTACAACAGTCACGACGGACAATACATCTCCACAGAGGAGGGCTTCACCCCTCCCCACACGGTCACCTATGACACGGAGGGCGGTACGCCGGTCACCAGCCAGCGTGTGCTGCACGACAGCCGCATCGACGCGCCGGTCGCTCCTTCCTTTGGCGACAAGGTGTTTGGCGGTTGGTATGCCGACGTCGAGCACACCCAGCCCTTCGACTTCGGCGGAAACATCACCGGTGACCTCACGCTCCACGCCAAGTGGATAGATGCCTACGCCTATGACCTGACACCTTTCCAGAACCCCTTCGCCACCAGTTATGTCATCAAGACCAAGGAGCAACTGCTGGGCCTGGCCGTGATGACCAAGGGCATCGAGGGCGTGCAGGACGCTACCGACTTCACGGGCAAGACGGTGAAGTTGGGAGCCGACATCCTGCTCAACGACACCGCCGACTGGAAACTTTGGGGGCAGGGCGTCTATGCGGCCCAGTGGACCTCCATCGGCCCAGCTTATTACGCCACCTTCAACGGCACCTTCGACGGACAGGGACACACCGTGGCGGGACTCTACCAATGTTGTGAGAAGCCAAGTGAGCAGGGCAACTATGAGGGCGTGCAGCAGGGCCTCTTCGGCTACCTGGGCAGTGAGGCCAAGGTGAGCAATGTCAACATCGTCGCTTCTGCCATCCTGCGCACCGGCGAGGCCTCGGGAAGTGGCGAGTATGGCTACGTGGGACTGTTGGCCGGCAAGAGCAAGGGACAGGTGGAAAACTGCCACGTGAGCGGACTTGTTGAGGTGCGCAACCTCTGTGATGCCGGTGCGCTCATCGGGCAGAACCGTGGCATGGTAGCCCGGTGCGGCGCTGAAGGCCGGGTCATCTCCCACGACACGATGGGCGGCATGAGCGTCGGCGGCCTCATCGGCTTCTGCGAGTTGCCCAGCGGGACGGACACGCTGACCGAATGTCGCGCGGCGGTCGACGTCACGGGATGGAGCAACATCGGAGGCCTCGTCGGCAACTTCGCGCGCGGTGTGGTGAGCCGTTGCCACGCCACAGGTGACGTGACGGGCACCAAGAATGTGGGCGGCCTCATCGGAAACGGCGGGAGTGGCTCATACACTCTTTGCTACGCGCGCGGAAACGTGACAGGCACGGGAACGGGCGTGGCTGGGCTGGTCGGCGGACAGGATTACGTGTCTGTCAGTGGCTGTTATGCCACAGGCGCTGTCACGGGTCCCAAGGACTGCACGGCGGGCATACGCTGTAATGGCGCCCCGGCTCCCGACAACGCGAAGAACTACTATGACCGAGAGACCACCGGACAGAGTGACGCGACGCGCGACACGCCTTGCACCACAGAGGAAATGAAACGCATGGCCACCTACCGTGGCTGGGACTTCGAGACTGTCTGGGGACGCCGTTCCGACATCAACGATGGTTATCCCTACCTACGCTGGACGCAGGAGGAGACACTCCCCAACGACAATGACGTGCCCTTGGGTATCGGCGCCGTTGCCAAGCAGCGCCAGCAGAAGGTGCGCAAGGTGCTGAGAGATGGCAAGATTGTCATCGAGACGCCGCTTCAGCACTCCTATGGCTTGGACGGCAGAAGGTGGAGATAGGAGACAGTCATAGGAGGCGTGCCGGGGGGCGCCCCCCTCCTATGGCCCGACGGGCGCATGGCTGGTGAGTCGTGACGTCCGTCGGACTTTTCCTTTTGCAACCTTGTTTTTTTCTTTTATCATGGATTTTTGTCCTTGCCTAAACCTACCCATTTCCATGCAGGTGTCACTTTCACCGTCATACCTTGCTCGTGCAGAGTCATCTGTTGGTTGTAGGTCACAATCTGGCAGTTGGTGCATCGTGTGGTTGCAGCTGCTGCCACCAGTCCGCCCACCTCTCGAGTCCTGTTGTCGCCGTTGAGCTCCCAGCACACTTGAATGAGATTTGTCACCTTGTCGCCTCTCACTACGATAAAGTCGCACTCTACCTCTTGGCTGTAATAGAACACTTGGGTGTCTTCCGTCAGGCTGCGCTCCAGTTGCATGAAGACGAAGTTCTCCAGCGCCTTACCCTCGTCGCTGCTTTGCGGTAGCAGGACGGCGTTGCGTAGGGCGAAATCGGTTGTGTAGTATTTGGCTGGTGTCATGCTTTGTTTGACCAGCGATTGGGAGTAGCGAGGCACTCGACGCAGCAAGAATATGTTACAGGCATAGGTGAGCCAGAGATACAATGAGTCTTTTGATACCTTCAGTCCTTGCGATTTCAGCTCATTGTAGATGTTGTTGACGCTGGTAGGCTTGGTCACATTGCTCAACACGCGTTTCAGAAAATAGCGTACCACAGTTGGTGAGGCTTTAATCTGATAGTGCTCTATCATGTCACGGAACAACATGGTACTGAAGTAGGCCTGTAGGATTTTCGTCTTTTCCGTGGCTGCATCAGTGAGCACAACTTGG
Source organism: Prevotella sp. (assembly GCA_036746215.1). GTDB lineage: Bacteria > Bacteroidota > Bacteroidia > Bacteroidales > Bacteroidaceae > Prevotella. The sequence continues at coordinate 11,092 of DAIOEQ010000009.1, read as the reverse complement.
GGAAACCCGCCCTCGTGGCAGTAATTACGAAACTCACTGGCCATGATGGCGGCACCCTCTTCCGTAAACTTGTTGGCGTTTATGTTCTTAAAATGAAGGTATTCTTCGAAATTGAGTGGATATTCGTGATATTCATCGGGCCAGCCTCGTAGAGCTGATGCCATCTCTGACGAAAGCATCTTGGCGGTGCTGCCCGTGATGAAAATGTGCTTGCAGTAGCTTTTGTAGACGCGCAGCACAAACAGTTCCCACCCTTTGATGAGCTGAATTTCATCAAAGAACATGTAGACGTCCTTGAGTGGTTGGGGCGGATACATCTCACGATAGGCTTGCAGAATCTCGTCGAAGTCGGAGGTGCCCATTTGCGCAAATCGCTCGTCATCGAAGCCAATGTACAAGATGCGCTCGGCGCTGACACCCTGGTGTAGCAGGCGGTTAATGGTAAGACCCAGCAAGGATGATTTGCCACAACGGCGGATGCCTGTTACCGTGGTGATGCCGTCTTTATCGATGGGAAGTTGCAACTCGCGTTCTTGTAGGGGAAGGGGGAATTCCTCTTGGTGAAGCGCAATTACCGATTGAAAGATACTGCGTAATTCCATGTCATGAAGTTTTGTGTTCTAACGTTTGCAAAGTTAACGCATTTCCTTCTTAAAAGGAAATAAAACGCCGAATATTTCCTTTCAGGAAGGAAGGGTATGGGTAGGCGTCCCACATTCCCTGACATCACGTTGATAGTTAGGCTTTTGGTGCAATTTCATCCTCAGCTTGAGGATGTTCCCGAATTTTTTCGTACTTTTGTGGGACAAAATCAATGCACGACAGATGAAACCAATCCATTTCTTGGGCTTCTTGCTCCTGCTGATGCTGTCCGCTTGCCATGCGAATGGCCCCGTGCGGAAGGACAGCTTCGACGCCACGGGGACCTGGCAACAGGTGGGCTTCAACGCGCCTTCCGACCGATATCGCCTCTATTTCTCCGACCACACGTTCGTCACCCTCCGTTGTGCGCCTGGAGATCCCAATGGGACAGTTCTCGCCACGGGCGGCGGTGCATTCGCCATCCACGGCGGCACCTATGTGGAGAATGGCCAAAATTCGCCCATCCATCTCACGGGCGACACCCTAATGACCATTGGCCGAGGCCACAGTGGCACAACGTGGAAGCGGACGCAAGCCTTCGACGCCTCCACCCTGCGCCTCATCAAGCGTGAGACACGAGACTACTCTTACACCGACGCGACGGGCCATGAGGTCATACGCGTGTTCTCCATCAACGACATCCAGATGCGGGCCAAGCGAAAGATGATGACCATCAGCATCGTCGTGCTGGCCGTGCTGGCCGTAGGCGCCTCGGGCTATGCCACACGCTCGCGCCTGAGACGGAAGCGGCTGGAGCGCAAGTTGGCCCAATACGAGACGGGACGGCTCAAGGCGAGCGACGAGCTGAAGCAGGTGCTCGACAGTGCGGAAAGACAGTTCCGGCAGTCACAGTTCTATCATCGGCTGCTCCACAAGGTGGAGGCGGGCGAGCCCATGGCCGATGCCGACTGGGACGAACTGGAGAACCACGTGGCCCTGTTATCGCCCAACTTCCGCAGCAAGATCTATTCGCTCCACAAGTGCTCGCCCCAAGAGTATCACGTGAGCCTCCTGCTGAAGGCACATTTCGCCCCGACAGAGATCGCCACACTCATCTGCCGGTCGCAGAGTGCAGTGGCCAGCGTCAGGAGCCGACTCTATCAGAAGGTGTTCGACAAGAAAGGAAGTCCTAAGGATTGGGACGACTTTATAGCCTCATTATAAGCCACTTGTACGGATTGCGCAGGAATTGCGCAGTCCGTTTTTATGTTTTGGCCCACTTGCGCAGCTTTTGCACAACACGAGTGGGCACCCCTTCTCTGGCTTTTGCCTACATTTGCGGCAGAAAAAACAATCGCACATTCTTAACCTACCGCAAATGAAAAGATTCATCACGACCGCCATTTCCTTATGGCTTCTTCTCACGACCGCCACCGCGCAACACCAATACCTCGTGGGCGAGGTGGAAGACGGCTTCCTGGGCCGTCCGCTCACAGGCGTCCGCATCAGCGTGCTGACTGCTGACAGCACGCTGGTAACTGACTCGGCGCGCTTCACCCGTTTTACCGACCGTGACGGCAACCTGCAAAAGATGGTCTTCTCCATCACAGTCGACACTGCACTGACCGACCTGTTGGTGCGCGCCTCGCGCGATGGCTACGATGATGTCTGGCAACGCGTGTCGACAGCCCGCTCCGCAGACGACGGCACCATCACCGTGCCCACCCTCAAGATGCGGAAACGGAGTGTGACCGACCTGGGCGAGGTGGTGGTGAAGGCCACCAAGATCAAGATGTACAACAAGGGCGACACCATCGTCTACAACGCTGATGCCTTCAGGTTGCCCGACGGCTCGATGCTCGACGCGCTCATCCGCCAGTTGCCTGGCGTGACGATGAACGACAACGGACAGATCTGGGTCAACGGGCGCCTGGTGGACGAGTTGCTGTTGCAGGAGCGCTCCTTCATGCGGGGCAACAAGAACATCCTCCTGAAGAACCTGCCTTACTACACCGTGAAAACCGTCAAGGCTTACGAGAAACAGAGCGACAAGAGCCAAGCCTTGGGCTGCGATGTGGAGCCCCGCCGCTTCGTGATGGACGTGAACCTGAAGGACGAATACTCGCGCGGATACATCGCCAACATGGAGGTGGCCTATGGCACAAGCGACCGATGGCTGGCGCGCGGCTTCCTCCTGGGCTATGATGACCTCTGGCGATACTCGGTGATGGCCAACGCCAACAACGTGAATGAGACGCGGCAGATGGGGGGACAGGGCTTTTGGACGCCCGGCGGAATGCCCCAGTCGGTTATCACCACGCGCAGCGTGGCAACCGACCTCGACTACCAGTCGACGAACAAGCAAATGTCCAACAACCTCACAGCCTCCTACACCGCCACGAATGACGAGACGGAGACACACGTGAGCCAGGAGACCTTCCTCGACGGCTTGCGCCCCACCTCACTGACCGAGGCCGCCAACCGCAACACCGACAGGCGTGTGCGGGCGGAGAACGTCTTCACGCTGAAGAAACCGTTCTACCTGCGGACAACCACCATCTTCGAACACAACAGGCAACGGGGCTTTGGCAACTCCTCCTTCGTGGAGCGCCGCGGCGCCGACACCACCGCGCTCGCCACCCGCTCCATCAGCCGAAACCAATACTGGAGCATCTCGCAACTGGCGTCTGGAGGCTTCAACCTCAACACCTGCAAGCAGTGGACCGCGGGCTACTCGGCTTACTTCTACCATTACGACGGCCAGACGCGGCCCTCGTCGAGGTTTGAGACCTGGCAGACGCCTGCGGCCGAGCGACGCGTCAGCCACAACGCCCAGGACATCAGCAACCGGATGACAGCGTTTATGCTGACCGCCGACGCTTACTTCCCGAAGGCCTTGAGAAAGATGGACGTCAGGCTGAAAGAGGAGTTCCAGAACAACTACACCCATGACCACGACTATCTCTACCACCCCGACACGCTGACGCTCGCCTCGCAGCTCGACATGCTGACCGCCACGGCCGATGCCAACAACTCCTATCGCAGCAGCCGTCTGTTGGGGATCAACACCGTCAGCCTCCACCTGTCGCGCCAAGCCCACTACCAGATCGGCAACAGCTCGTTCAAGGTGAACTACAACCAGTGGGACCTGGGACTCGACCTCGTGACCAATCACCGCACGCTCGACTATCAGCGGGGTGCCATCGACACCACGCTCCGCCACACTGTGACCTACGTGCAGCCCAGCTTCTCATACCGACACATGTCGGCCGGGGGCAAGCGTGACCTGCGCCTCAACGCCCGTTTTGCGCAGGAGCCTGTCGACTTGATCAATCAAGTGGCCTACCGTGACGACAGCCAGCCCCTGGTGACAAAACTGGGAAATCCCGCATTGAAAGGCTCAGCCTCATCCCACCTGACTGCCGACTACACCCGAAAGGACGGTCAGCTGCAACAGATGATGCACGTGGGAGCCGCCTTCCACTATGCCCACCGCGACGTGGCGCAGGCGGTGACCTATGATCCCACAACGGGCATGCGCACCTACCAGCCGCGCAACACGCACGGAGCCTACAACGCCCAGCTCAACGTCAACTTCTCGGGGACCATCGACCGCGACCGACACCTGACTTGGCAGACTGCCGCCGACGCCACGTTCCACCATGCCGTGGACCACGCCCTGCTGGCTGGTGAGACCGAAAGCCGCGCCAACACCGTGAATACCCTGCAACTGCACGACGGTGCTTACCTGCAATATGACCGCAGCGGACTCAACGTCCGACTGGCGGCCGACCTGCGCTGGCGTAACTCCAAAGGGCGGATGCGCGACTTCGCAACGCTCAACGCATGGGACTACAACTATGGCTTGTCTGCCCGATACACGCTGCCTTGGATCGGCACCACCCTCTCGGCCGATGTCACGATGTACAGTCGGCGCGGCTATGGAAGTAGCAATCTCAACACCGATGACGTCATCCTCAACGCCTCGGCCAGCCAACCGCTCTGCAAGGGCAAGCTCATCCTGCGCATCGAGGCCTACGACATCTTGCACCAACTCTCCAACACACGCTATGAGGTAAGTGCACAGGGGCGCGTCGAGACCTGGTATCGCTCGTTGCCCCACTACCTGATGCTCCATATCACCTACCACTGGAGCAAGGCACCACGGCGGTAAGGATTGCAAATCAAACTTTTGCAGCGATGTGGGACATGTCGTCCACTTGAAAACAAAAAGAGAGGGAAATCGCAAGCCTATGATTGGTCTTACGATTTCCCTCTCAAATCGGAACAGCATTAGTTGTCGCGGCGCATCTTGATAGTCTTGTCGTCTTCCAAGGAAACAGACACTTTCAAGACGCTGTCTACACTCTTGAAAAACAGATTGCTGGTCAACTTAAAACTACTGGCATATTGCATGTTGATGACCCTTTTCTTTAGCTTCGAGTCATAAAGCAAATCCCATCTACCGTAAATGTCATTGTCTATTACGTCTTCCCAGTCTGTCACCACCTTCTTACCGCATACCGACACAGAGTCTCTTTTCATGATTAGCGCATGCCCGCCAAAGCTTCCGTCAGGGGAGAATTGATATTGCAACTTTATATGCGCCAATGCGGTAGAGTCATCCCATATCCACCTGCCGCAAATAAGACTCTGGCACTGCTCCCGGAACAGTGCGGTCTCCTGGCTGTTCTCATCGTCAATGGGATGGATGTCATTGTCGTCACATGAAGCTACGAACATAGGCAACGACAAAAGAATGAAAATAATGGTTTTCTTCATGGTCTTGCGTTTTTGTCTGTTTCCTGTGATAACGCTATGGCATCTCTAATAGATATACCAGCTCTCTTAAAAAAAAGTTAAGGCCTATGCTTTCGCAAGACAATAGGTGTCGCCGGTCATGTGGGTGGCTAAGGACAGGACGGCGAAGCGTCAGTGGCCCATGCGCGACGTGTCGACAGCCTTGACCTGCTTCTCCTTGTAGCCGCCAAACTTATAGACGACGGCCAGCGTGGCGGAGGCCCAACCGGGCGACACGGTCATGTGGTAGTCTTGCGTGCCCTGCACGGAGCGTGTCTTGTACTTGGTGTTGAAGACGTTTTCGCCGATAAGGCGCACGCCCCACTTGCCGTCGTGTGAGGTCCAGCGCAAGGAGGCGTTCATGCGGAAGAGTGGCATGACATCGTAAAGGCCCTGGATGGCCTGCGACTGGAAGAACGGGTTGAGGATGAGGCGCAAGTCGTGGCGGGCGAAGGGTTTCAGCGAGGCGGTGCCGCCCAACAGAGCCTTCACGTTCTCACGGTCGAAGGGCTGGTCGAAGAAGTGGCTGGCCTTGTCGTGGCTGTATTGGCCCACGGCGTAGACGTTGCCGCTCAGCCAATGACCCGCGCTGAAGATGGCGGAGGCCTGCAGGCCGAAGCTGTTGCTGTAGTCGTAGTTGAACTCCTGCAAGACGACGGCCAATCGGTCGGAAGGCTGGTAGGGGTTCTGGCAGATGTAGTCGGGCTTGAAACTGGCGAAGGCCGTCAGCGTGTAGCGGTGCTTATACTGCCACATGAGGTTGATGTTGTAATAAGAGTAGGGCTTCAGGCTGGAGTTGCCCCACACCTCGGTGTAGGTGGAAGAATAATAGGTGCCGTTCATTGTGGCCCAATAGCTCGGGAACTCCGAGTTGGAGCTGAATGACAGGTTGAGCACATGGTTGGGGCTGACCTTCCACAGGGCGTTGAGTGTGGGGTAGAGACGCCACTTGTCCCAAATGGTTGAGTGGTATTGCTCGGCGGTCAGCGACGCCTCCAGGCTCAAGGCGTTGGTCAGTTGCTTGCTGAAGCCTGCGTAGGCGTTCCAGATGCGCTCCAGCACGTTGACACTGCTCGTGGCATCGGGAATCACTTGGCCCTGCTGGTCGACGGTGGTCTGGTAGCTGTTGTTGCGCGAGAACTGCGCGCTCACGCCATACGACAGTCCCCAGCCGTGACGGAGCGTGTGGCTCTGGTCGGCCGAGAACATCCATTTGTCGATGGTCTGGCGGCTGTGGTTTGTCAGGTCGCGCGTCTCGTCGTAGAGGGTGCCGTCGAGCCGTTGCTGCTCGGGCGTGCGGTAGTAGGTGTAGGAACCGCTGAGCCGCAAGCCGATGGGAAGCGCATAGTTGACGTCGACATTGTGCAGGTAGACACTGTGGTCGGTGCGCTGGGCCGACGATCCCGTACCGTAGGAATGTGTCTTGGCGTTGCCGTCTGTGTATTTTCCCGTGTAAGCCACATCTATCCGATGGTTCTTGGCAAAGGCGTAGCTTAGGCCCAGGCGGTAGTCATGCTTGATGCCGAAAGACTTCTGGCGCTCCTCGCCATAGTAAGGCTTGCGTTCGCCATTCACCAGTTGATTGGCCTCTATGGTCTTATAGCCGTTGTTGTGGCCGTTTGTGTATGAGTATTGTGCGTCCAAGCCTAATTTGCCACGCTGCAGGGAGAAGTAACCCTTGCCGAGTCCAGCCCCGTATTTGCCCTGCTGCCAGCCGCCAGCCAACTGGCCCGACATCTGGTTGGTGCCCGCATAGTCCTTCGTGACAATGTTGATGGCTGTGCCCCGCACATGGTAGCGGGCGGGAGCGGCGAGCATCACCTCGGCCTTGGCCAACTGCGCGGCGGGCATGGCCTTCAGCCGGTCGACCAGTTGCTCTTGGGTCAGCGTGGTGGCATGGCCGTCGATGATGAGTGTCACCTCGGCGCCCGAGAACTTGATGCCACCGTCAGCATCGCTCACGCCGGGGATGCGTGTGAGAGCCTCGTAGGCGTTGTCGGCGGGAAGTTGCTTCAGAAGCAATGGCATGTTGTAGGTCAGCATGCCGCGCTCGGCCTTCACGATGGGGCGCGAACCCTTCACCATCACCTCGGGAAGGTTGCGCATCACGGCGTCCATCGTGAGCGAGTCCTTCGGCGTTTCTTCCTGGGCGCCCACGCCCAACGGCGAGAGCAAGAGCAGGGCTGCAATCAAAATCTTGTTATTCATACTTATAGTTTTGTAACAATTGATGGTGCAAAATTATAATATTTTCCTTAGCCCC
>DAIOEQ010000009.1:0-3437 GCA_036746215.1 Prevotella sp. | reverse complement strand
AACTTTGTGACTTGAAAAACCATCATCAAACACACAGACATGGGCAAGCACAAAAAAATAACGTGGTAAGGGCCTACAAGACCTTGCTGCAAAACGACTGCGACTGGGACTACTCGTTCCTCCTCTGCCTGGAGCGGAAGAAACTGAAACGTATGGCCGCCTATTTCGCGCAATCAGAAATCACGGAAGCCAACAAGCAAACAGCCAAGGACCTGGCGCTATGCGTGCGCCTGCTTGACATCGTGCTCGAAAAAGAGCGCCTCGCCAGCGACTGGAACGAGGAGACGAGCAAATGCCATGTCACGCGGATGGAGAAAATCCCCGGTAAGGGTGGCCATACATTACACTTTGAGTACATTGACATGCCGCCCGACTTTCCGCGATATGTCAATATGCGCAACGCCTCACGCTTCAGTTCGCTCAGGCATTTCCCGAAAGGCTCCGACGACTCACCCCGCGAACAAAAATACTGGCGTGAACGCCACAAGGAAGAGTTGCGAAAGGCAAAGGCGTGGCACCTATATAACTTGATACGCGAATGCCGGATGTTTGGCTGGTGGGACTAATCTGCCCACCTCCCGCTCTTGTGTGGCGAAAAACTATACCATATCCAAGCGAGCCGAGCCCGATAATCCGCATTGTTTGCGCTGGCTATATATGAATAAAGCACTTGCGATTTCTCGCAAGTGCTTTTCTTTGCGTGGACCAGCTAGGGCTTGAACCTAGGACCTCCAGATTATGAGTCTGTTGCTCTAACCAACTGAGCTACAAGTCCATGTTGACAGGAATGGCGGGCGACGGGCGGCGGGTAAGCCTTGCGGCACGGACCATGTGCACATTCAGTGTTGCAAAGGTACGGCCTTTCGACGTAAACTCCAAATATTTTTTGTGAAAAGTAACTAAATAACATTTAATGTTGCATCCTTTTATGTGTAATTTAGCTAACTTTGCAAGTACGAATGATTGCGGGAGCCCGTCTGACGGGTTGTCTTACACAAGATGTGAAATATGACAACCCTTGAGGAAATGGGCTCCCATGAAACATTATGTCATGAACACAACAGCATCAGAGAACGTGAATCTGTCGGGCTTGAACGCAAGCCAAGTGGTGAGCAGCCGTGGCCAGCATGGAGAGAACGTGCTGACACCTCCGCAACGCACCTCGTTGTGGAAGCTCTACCTGGAGAAATACCGTGACCCCATCATCCAGATACTTCTTGTCGCGGCGTTTGTTTCCTTGTTGCTCGCCTTCATCGAAAACGACTTTGTGGAGACCATCGGCATCATCGCCGCCGTGGTCATCGCCACGACCGTGGGCTTCTATTTTGAGCGTGATGCCGCCAAGCGGTTCAACGTGCTGACGGCCATGAACGAAGACCAGGCGGTGAAGGTGAGGCGCGACGGCCACGTGACCGAGGTGCGTCGGCGCGACATCGTGGTGGGCGACATCATCCTCGTGGAGGTGGGCGACGAGATTCCCGCCGACGCGCGTCTCTTGGAGGCCAACAACCTGCAGGTCGACGAGTCGAGTCTGACGGGCGAGCCGCTCGCCACCAAGGGCCTCGCCGACGAGGCGCAGGCCGGTGAGGCTTATCCGCCCAACGTCATCTTGCGCTCCACCATGGTGATGAATGGCCGTGGCGTGGCCGTGGTGACGGCTGTGGGCGACGCCACCGAGATAGGCAAGGTGGCGCAGCGGGCTACCGAGACCACCCACGTGAAGACTCCCCTTAACCTGCAGCTTGACAAGTTGGCCAAGCTCATCTCCAAGGTGGGCACGGGTGTCTCCGTGGCCGCTTTCGCCATATTTCTCATCCATGACATCTTCACCAACAGCATCTGGCACGGCAACGACTACTTCGGCATGTTGCAGATTGTGCTCAACTACTTCATGATGGCCGTGACGCTGATTGTGATGGCTGTGCCCGAGGGGCTTCCGATGGCCGTGACATTGGCCCTGGCGCTCAACATGCGTCGCATGCTGAAGTCGAATGATTTGGTGCGCAAGCTCCACGCCTCAGAGACCATGGGCGCCGTGACCGTGATCTGCACCGACAAGACGGGCACGCTGACGCAGAACAAGATGCGTGTGGGCGAACTCGCCCCGATGGTCCCGACGGCTCCGTTGCCCGGCGGTCTGGACGCCGACGCGCTGCTTGACGTGGCCATGGCCGCCAACTCCACGGCCGAGCTCGATGGCGAGCGCGTGGTGGGCAATCCCACGGAGGGCGCCCTGCTCCTGTGGCTTCGCGACCGCGACAAGGACTATGCCGCCTTGCGACGCGCCTATCCCGTGGTGAGCCAGCAGCCCTTCAGCACTGAGAAGAAATACATGAAGACCACGGTGGCCGTGGGCGACAAAACCGTGACTTTCGTGAAAGGGGCGCCCGAGATAGTGCTCGACATGTGCGCCATAGGCGATGAGGAGCGCCGACGCACCGAGGAGACGTTGGCCCGCTACCAGCGGCAAGCCATGCGCACGCTGGCCTTCGCCTGCCAGGTGGGTGACGCTCCCATGACACTCCAGGGCGTGGTGGCCATCAGCGACCCCGTGCGCCCCGACGTGCCGCCCGCCGTGGCCGAGTGCCATCGCGCCGGCATCCATGTGAAGGTGGTCACGGGCGACACCTCGGCCACCGCCATTGAGATAGCCCGCCAGATAGGCATCTGGCCCAAGCAAGGCGAGGCCGAACAGCCCGACTGGCACATCACGGGTGCCGACTTCGCCGCCCTCAGCGACGATGAGGCTTACCGTCGCTGTGAGGCCCTGCGCGTCATGTCGCGGGCCCGTCCCACCGACAAGCAACGTCTCGTGGAGATGTTGCAGCGACATGGTGAGGTGGTGGCGGTGACCGGCGACGGCACCAACGACGCACCGGCCCTCAACCACGCCCATGTGGGCCTGTCGCTCGGCTCGGGCACCTCCGTGGCCAAGCAGGCTTCCGACATCACCCTGCTCGACGACAGTTTCCACGCCATCGCCAACGCGGTGATGTGGGGACGCTCGCTTTACAAGAACCTGCAACGCTTCCTCTTCTTCCAGTTGGTGGTCAACTTGGCCGCCTTACTGCTCGTGCTGGGCGGGGCGGTCATCGGCACGGAGATGCCGCTCACCGTGACACAGATACTCTGGGTCAACCTCATCATGGACACGTTCGCCGCCATGGCCCTGGCATCGTTGCCTCCCTCCCACGAGGTGATGAGCGAGAAGCCGCGCAAGGGCACCGACTTCATCATCACGCGGCCGATGGCCCGAGGCATCATCTTCTGTGGTGTGGCGTTCTTCGCGGTGATGTTTGTGTTTCTCCTGTGGTGTGAGCGCCATGGCGCCGGCAGTGTCGTCGACGTCCACGAGTTGACGCTCTTCTTCACGACCTTCGTGATGCTCCAGTTCTGGAATCTCTTCAACGCCAAGAGCCTTGGCTCCGACCATTCCG
>DAIOEQ010000008.1:15034-21288 GCA_036746215.1 Prevotella sp. | reverse complement strand
GCGCACGTTGGGAGAGTGGATCGTGAGGGAAGGGTAATAGGTTGGATGAGACAAAAAAAAGTGGAACATGCGATAGGGCACGTTCCACTCTTTTTTTATGCATATCCCTTCGGGGTTGGCTCACCGCCAACCCCAAAGGGCAAGAAAGATCACTTCACGGCAAACTTCACGTTGACCGTCTTGCCGTCAAGCACCGCGCTGAGGTGGTAGACACCAGCGGCAGCGCCAGAAACGAGGGTCACCTTGTCGCCAGCGCGCAAGTCGCGCACCGTCTTCTCAGCCACGAGCTGGCCCGCGTTGTTGTAGAGACGCAGGGTGGCGTTGTCCACGCGACCGCCCATCACGACACCGATGGTGCCATTGGCGTCAGCGTCGACCGTGACATCATTGCCGTCCGTTGTCGCTCCATCGATGCCCGTGGAGGCCGTCACGTTGACGGTCACCTTGTGCTGGGCCACGCCGTTGTTGGTGTCGGTGGCCGTGAGCGTCAGCTCCGCGGTGCCAGCCTTCTTGGCGTTGATGATGAGACCATCCTCGGAGACGAAGACGCTGGCCACCTTGGAGTCGCTCGAGACGGCTGTGCAGGTGAAGTCGTCACCGTCGGGGTCGCTGAAGAGCGTGCTGAAGCTGATGATGCCAGACTGCTGGCCCTCCGCATAGGAGAGCTCGTCTTGCCCGATGAACTCTGGGGCGCGATTGGCAAACACCACACTGTAGTTGACCACCGCAGCGGACGTGTTGCCATTCACGTCGGCGGCGCTCAGGTCGATGAGACCGTTGCCCACCTTGTCGTAGCCATACTCGGGACGCACCACGAGGGTGGCCTGGAGCTGCTTGCCGGCAGGCACACTGAACACGCCGTCGCTGAAGGTCACGCCATCGGCCTCATTGTAACCAGCCACAGAGGTGTAGCCCTTGGCGTCGGCAAACGAGAGAGTGAACGCCTCATCCTCAGGCTCGCTGACACTGACGGCCACCTGGGTGTTCTCACCTTGGCTGGCGGCCACGACCGATGTGGGCGCCGTGATAGCGGGAGCGCCGTTCTTGTCGAGATAGATGTGGTAGTTGACCACCTTCTGCGTCGGGTCGTCACTGTGGATGACGAGCGTGGCCTTGTTGCCCTTGGTGAAGTAGGTCTGCTTGGCGTCGATGCCAAAGTTGACCGCGAGGTCCTCGCCGACAGCGATGTCGCCTTCCTTGTCAGCGTTGAGGAGCTTCACCCACGGCTGGCCCTTCTCTGTCTCCAGGCAGGTCATGAAGTAGCCAAAGGCGCCGTAAGCGTAGTACTGGTCGTACAGGTTCTCGATGTCGACCCATCCGCCGAGGCTCTCCAGGTTGCACATGTAGCGGTCGGGCGAGAGGTCGCCGTTCTTGCTGGCCATCATGGCCGACTGTCCGTAGCCAGCCGGATACTTCAGCACCACGTAGAACGTGTCGCCAGGGTTGATGTAGACCGGCTGGTCGAGCTGCAAGAGCATCGGCTTGCCATAGACCATTTCCTGGTCGGTGTTGGGCTCGGTGATGTGGAGCTTGCCATGTCCGATGTTGCGGTTCTTGGCGTTCACCTTCGGTCCCTGCACGATGGTGGCCTCGATGTCGACATTGGTCAGGTCGCCCGTGGTGCCCACGAAGTAGATGTGCGAGAGGTTGAAGCCTTCGGCGGGCGCCTCATAGCGTGTGGCCGCGATGAAGTTCTGGTCGAGGGCGTTGTCGCCCGTACCGAGGAACGCGGCGCGCGCGTTGGAAATCGGGTCCTTCACCGGATGGTAGAGGATGTTGGTGTAGTCGATGCCCGTGGGCACATCATACACATACTTCTGGTTGTCCTTCACCTTGGCGTTGCGTTTCAAGCCCTTGGCCAGCGTCTCAAACGTGATGGGGCGCGCCATCTCCTCGAGGGCAGCCTGAGCTTGGGTCCGGGTCATGGCGGGAGCCATCACGGAGAGCAGGCCGATGTCGCCGCCACCCAGGTCGTCGTCCTCCACGGTCTCGTCGTGTCCCGCGGGGTCGAGACGGAGGCTATAGTGGAGCTTGTACAGACCGTCGTTGGTGATGCGGAGCGTCCTTGTGCCCGTGTAGTCGGCCGCCACGTTGTTGAGCCAGAGGCTCTCGCTGTCGAAGGTCATGTGCGGAGCCTCGGTGATGCGGATGTTGACCGGCACCTGCTGCTCGCTCAGCTCGCCGTCGACGACATTCATCAGCGTGAAGTTGATGAGGCTCTCCGGGTTCTTGGCCACAGTGAAGGTGTCGTTGGGCGTGTCGGTGTAGTTGTAGACCAAGCGGAACTTCACCGGCTCGAAGCCCACGGTGATGGGGGCGTTCATGCCAGGCTGATAGAGCTGCCAGCCACCGTCTCCCTGCCCGAAGTCGTCATGGAGCGAGAGGGGACCCGGGTCGGGCTCGTCGCCGCCACCCGTGGTGGGATTCGGATCATAATACTGGAGCGAGCCATACTCACGGCCGATGTTGTCGTCCCACTGCAAGATGGGCGAGTTGGCATCGACTATCTGGAAGGCCTTGGTGCCATTGTTCTTCACCTCAAACTCAATCATAGCCGGCTCGCCGTTGTTGTAGACGGCGGTGTAGTTGACGGAGTCGGGGAACACGGGCTTCACCTCGCCCGTGATGTTGAGCGCCACGGGTATCTCAAACTGCTCCATGCCAGGCACGTTGGTCGTCACCTTAAAGGCATCCTGGTACACGTCGGCAATGCGATGGCCGTCGATGGTGACAGGCACCTCGGTGGTGGCGCCAGGAGCCACGATGTAGCTCATGTAAGGCGCAAACTCCACGGCGTTGCCGCTCGCGACGTTCTGGTCGGCCGCGGGAGCCACACCACGCGTGCCCGTCTCGTCCATCACGCCACAGACACCAAACGAGGAAACGAAGATGCCGTCGGGGTCAAGGTTATACTGGAACTTGAACGTGCCGTCCTTGCGGAGGATCACCTCGAAGTTCATACCGTTCATCACGGAGTTGCCATACTTCTTGTAGGACACGACCACATAGTCGCCAAACGACTTGTAGAACACACCGCACGATGAAGCGGGGTCGGGCGTGTGATTGCCCCAGTAGGGAGCGATGAGGTTGTTGTAGAACGACTCGGTGGAAGGTAGGCCGTTCTCGGGTGGTGGCGGGAACATCTTGTAATCGACGGCAGGCTTGGTGAATGACACGAAGCCCGTGTCGTAGATGTACATCTTCTTATACTTCTTGCCGTAGAACGGGAACTCGAAGGGAAGCTCCACCTCCTTGTAGTCGGTCTTGCCGTTGAAGTATTCGGCAGGCATGTGCTCCACACCCTCCTCGTCGTCGCCGGTGATGTCTATCCAGTCATAGGTGACGCTTGAGTCGTAGAGCTTGGTCTTGTAGGTGTAGCCCACCTGTGAGGTCTCATTGTCGGCCTCCTGGTTGTCGAACTTAAACCACGAGTCGGAAGCGATGGCAAACGACATCTTCTCGTCGCCACCGTTGGTGAAGGCGAGCGTCTTCTGCACGTCGGTGCCATAGGCAGTCTCCTCCTCGATCATGTCGGGACTGACGGCCACCTGCGGGCATCCGGCCACATGGGCCTTCAGCAGCACGTCCTTCTTGGTGCCATCGGCAAACGTGATGACCAGCGTGTCGGACACATCGCCCGAGACCTCGGTGTTGAGCTGCACGTCGATGTCCTTGGTGCTGCCTGCGGCAACGGAGAAGGGCGACGTCACGGCGTCGTCGATGGCGAACTTGTCCTCGTCGACGCTCACGCCAGCCACCTTGAGCGTGTCACGGCCCTCGTTCTTGAGATGCAGGGTGCGCATCTGGGTGGAGGTGCGGTAGACCTCACCAAAGTTGAGCGTGTCGGCGCTGACCACAGCCACGGGCTTGAGGTCGCCGGTGATATTGGCCTTGAACACCACGTTGACCGAAGCGTTGCGCGGGTCGTTGGTGTTGAGCACAAGATTGTTGGTGAGCGCACCGGCATAGAGGTCATCGCCCGCGGCAAGCGTCACGGTGATGTCTTGCTTCTCGCCAATGCCGATGTAACCGTCGGCGCTTGAGACCGACTTGATCATCTGGCGGGCGGGAGCCACCAGCTTAAAGGCGACGCCTGTCTGGAGGTTGGCCAGGAGCTCCTCATCGGGGTCCATGTCGCTGTCGATGACCGTGTAGGGGTCGGCATAGTCGGGGTCGGCCACGCCGATATAGGTCATCGTGCCATTGTCGCGGAGGTTCCAAGGCTCGTAGAAATCATAGTAAACGGTGGTGGCACCATCAGGCGACAACACCATGTGGAAACTGACAGGAGTGGTTTCGCCTTCTCCTGCCACGTCGTAGGTGAGCACGTTCTGGAAATTCACATAGAACTTGCCCTCACGGTGTCCGTAGCTGATCTTCGAGTCGGGGCCGGCAAAGACCGACGGACCCACAAAACCGCCAGCGGAAATGTAACCGCCAAGGCCCTTCACGCAGTCGGCGGCGGTCACCGTGCAACCGATGGTTCCGCCATTGGCGGGCTGGCCAAACGAAACGCCACCGGTGGAGCAGATGTAGAGCCGCTCATACTCCTTGCCATAGAAGGGGAACTTGAAGCCGATGCTCACTGGGTCAGACTGCCAGTGGTACTCGTCAGTGAACTTAGACGTGATGTCCGTCTCATCAGGAAGATCAGGCATCGGCTCATAAGCGAGACCCGACTGACCGTCGAAACTGCTCTCAAAGGTGTAGCCAAACTTGTGGGCCTTGGCCGTTGTGCCCTCGATGCCTTGGGAAGAGAACTTCGGGAAGACATACTGCAAGGGGAACTTGCCCTCATTCTTGAGGGTGAAGGTCTGCGTCTTCTCGGCGCCTCCCACCTCCAGGTCACCCACGTTCATGGGCTCGGCAGGGTCGACGACAAGCTTGGCCGGCTCAGTGGCCGAACCACGGACCGTGAACGAATAGGTCTGGCCCGACTGGTCTTTCAGGGTCACGGTGCCCGTGAAGTCGCCTGCTTGTGTGGGCTTGAACGTCACGTCCATCGTACCGCTGGAACGCGCGGCAATAACCGGGCAATTGGTAACCTTGAACTGGTCGGACGACACCGTGAGGGTCTTTTGGTAACTATAGAAAGGTGAGCCATAACGGCTGGCGGCAAACGCGCCAAAGCCGGAGTTGGTGAGCTGCACGCTGAGTGTCTTCTCCTGGCCCACGAGAACATTGCCGAAGTCCACCATCTTCTGGCTGGTGACACTGGGCTTGTAACCCTTCACGGTCATGTTGACCTGCAACTTGTTGTCAGCCTGCTCTGCCTCATTGGTCTTGAGGCGGAGATTGAAGACGTAGTTGCCGTTGGGCAGCTGCTGGCCGTCGTTCTTCAGCGTCACCTTCTGGCTCTCACCGGCACGCACCTCACCCTTCACGGGGTCGGGGTTGAGCACGGCGCTCCAGTCGGGGTTCTTGCTCAAGGCATACACCGACCATGTGACATGAGCCACGTTGGCGGCATAGCTGGAGCCCTTCAGGGCCTGGTCGAGCTGCGTCCACGTGGCACCATCATCAAAGCTGGCAAAGCTCTGCGTGAAGACGCTGTCCTGAAGCGAGTAGGACAGGCCGAGCGGCTTGTCTTGGCCTGCGGGGAACTTGGCCACCACCCACACGCTCTTGCCCGGAGCCAGATAGATCTGCTCGTTCAAAGGAATGTCGGTGTTGTAGCCCCACTCCATTCCCTGCGACTTGTAGTCGACCGTCGCCAACAGCGTGGCGGTGGAGATGGAGCGCGAGCCATCGTAAATCTCAATGACAGGATTGGAACCATAAGCGCCGCCAAAACGAAGGTCGGTGATGTTGAAGCCATTCGGATGGGTCTTGGCATCGACTGTCAGGCGTTGAGCCAATGCGTTGGGCTGATCCGTGTCTTTCTCGCCTATGTAGGCATAGATGTGGCTGGCGTAGGTCAGCGTGTCGGGATAGGCGCTTGCCTGGTAGCCGGAAGAGACAATCTCATGGTTGGCGGCGTTCTCCATGGCCACATGACCAGCAAAGGGAGCCACCTTGCCAGGCGCGACGACCTTCTTCTCAACGCTACTCGTGGAGTAGGAAGGGCTCACGGCCTGGGTGGCCGACTGCAGCTCATACTTGAGCACGCCCTCCTGCGTGTTGGAGATGGTGAAGTCGCCTTGCGCCGTGGCCGACTTGCTGGCGTCCACGGTCATGGACAGGAACGACTTGTCGAGCGAGGCGACAGGTCCCGCGTTGGTAGTGGCCGACTTGACGGCCGAGCGACCAGAAGC
>DAIOEQ010000008.1:7240-15024 GCA_036746215.1 Prevotella sp. | reverse complement strand
CCTTGCCCCAGCGGTTGTAAGCCACGAGACAAACATAATAAGTGGTGTTGGCCGACACGCCCGTGAGCTCATAAGAGGTCTTGTCGCCCGACGAGAGGAACTTGGTGTCCACGCTCACAGAGTTGAGGCTCTCAAGCTTGGTGTCATCGGTGATGGGCGATGTGCTGTAATAGATGACATGATGGTCTATCACGCCCTCCGTGCCACTGGCCGGGATGGTCCACTCCACAAGGATGTTGTCATGTGAGGCCGTCAGCGCAAAGTCGGACACGGCGTCGGGCACGGTGCCCTCCTGTCCCTGCAGGGCCTTGTAGGCGTCGATGTAGCCGGATCCCATCTTGCCTGCGTAGGTAGGATTCTTCGAATAGAAATCGTTGACCGACGATGTGAGCAACGTGCGCAAGGTCTCATTGGAGAAATTCTTGTTGCCATACTTCGAGAGGATCAGCGCGGCGATGCCCGACACGTGCGGACAAGCCATCGACGTGCCCTCATTGTAGCCATACTGGCCATTGGGCAACGTGGAGAGCACACCCAGTTGCTCGCCATAATCCTCAAGGCCGCCAGGGGCCGTCACGTCCACCCAGTCGCCAAACGTGGTGTAGGTGGCAGCCGTTCCGTCGGCGGCCATGGCGCCCACGGCAACGGCCTCGGGAAGACAACCTGGATAGTAGTTGCCCTCGTCGCCGTTGTTGCCGGCAGCAAAGATGCAAAGACCACCCTTCATCTTGTCGCCGCCACCATACTTGGTGAAATACTTCACGGCCTCAGTGGTCGCCTTGTCCTCCTCGCCGGCAACCGACATGCCCCAAGAGCACTGGGCGATGCTGGCGCCACGGTCGGCGGCATAGACCAGGGCGCCGGCAAAGTCGGCCACGGCCTGCTCGCTGGCACGCGAGTCGAACACCTGGCAGACCATCATCTTGACACCACCGGTGCCATCCGATCCGCCCGCGACACCCGACACGCCAATGCCATTGTTGTTGGTGGCACCGACAGTGCCGGCCACGTGCGTTCCATGGGAATGGGCATTGATGTTGGCAGAGCCCACTACAAAATTGTAACCGTAGATGTCGTCCACATAGCCGTCGCCATCATCGTCGACACCAGGCTGTCCGTGGAGCTCCGCCTCATTGACCCAGAGATTGTCCTTCAGGTCGGGATGGTCAATCTGGAAACCACCGTCAACGATGGCCACCACCACATCCTTCGAACCTGTCACGCCACTCTCCCACGCGGGGAACACATTGATGTCGTAGCCCGCCACGGTGCCGTCAATCGAGCCGTCATTGTAATAATGCCACTGCTTGGGCAAGAACGGGTCATTGAACGGCATGGAGCCAGAAAGTGCCTTCTGCGCCCATGTGACATCGGTAGGCGACACGGCACGGAAGCTCTCACCTCCATAGGGTTGGTAGACGGGAACACGCTGGGCGTACTCCACGCCTGCTGTCGACGTGTAGAGATTGCGAGCCTGGGCTGGCGTCATGCCACCCTCAGCGTAGGTGATGTCATACCATCGGTCAAGTCCGGCAGCCTTGTGCTTGGCCTCGTCCTTGCCCGCGTTTGGAAACACACGCTTCATGCTCACAGCCTTTACTTTCTGCGCAACGCGATCGAGCGTCGTCGCACCGGTCGTGACGTACTGAGCCTTGGCCTTTTTCTGCACACTACCATCGGGCAAGGTTGCCTTCTGAAGCAACGACGCGACCTCCGGCTGGAGCTTCACGCGCACAACACCCTCCACATAATGGGGTCCAGATGCAGCTGAGAGCTTTTGTGCGTCGGCAGTGACAACGCCTAATGAGAGCATCGCACCGCACAGACCCAAAATAAAGTTCTTTTGCATTTGTTGTTGGTTTTGAAATAATAATAATGAAATGCGGCATTGCCAACGCCTTGCAATACCACGAATAAAAAGTTCGGGCTCTCACCCGATAGTCCTTACAATAATAACGTTTTCCTCCTGATTATCCTTGTTTATGTGTATCTATCTGTTATCCTTTCTCCCGCTTGGGACTTCGGCTTCACATTGGCTAAAGGCTTCTGCTTGCAAAGAGCACCTACCGTAGGCCGCTCATCATTCAGTTGAACCACAGAGACTTGTGCAAGTTCATGAGAAAAGGCGTCCCTTGAAGCGTCCCATTACTGTTTGGTGAAACAGAAATATTATAATAACTTTGCAGCCGTCGCACATCGAATGTGAAACGTTGACAGACGAAAGCATGCGGCAGCGCTCTTTGGCTTATTTACATTTATTGAAGACTATCCTGGCCTTTGCTGTTGCCTGTCCCGCCCCCGAGACACCTCTCACGGCAACTATCCTGTCATGGATGACTTGCCAAAGGGTTGAGCCCTTTTCAGACAAGAGCCCCAAAAGCAAAGAATCCCCTGAGGGGCACATCCCTTCAGAGGATTCTTGTTAGGCTAAAAGCGATGGTTACTCACCCATCATCTTGTTGAACTCATCAAGCGTGACCTGCTTCTTGTTCAGCGTGACGACCGGCTTCAAAGCCTCAACCATCTTGGCGTCGATGGCACGGTCGACGAACTGCTGCTGGGCCTCCTTCTTCTTGAGAAGCTCATCGGCATAGTTCTCCACATACTCCTGAGGCACGTTGCTCATGCCATACTGGGCAAACTGAGCCTTGGCAATCTCACGAGCGGCGTTCTTCACGTCGTCATCGTTGATCTTGACACCCAGGGCCACAGCAATCTTGCTGCGGATGAGGCTCCAGTTGAGCTCCTTGACGCTGGGCTCATAGTTCTTGTCGATGAACTCCTGGTCCTTGTCCTGGTTGTTCTGCTTCATGACACGCTTGAGCAACGTGTCGGGATATGTGAGCTGGCCAACCTTGTTCTCGGCATACTTGCGCACATCCTGCAGGAACTTCACGTCACTGTCAAGCGCCAACTGAGCCTTCAGCTCCTCTGCGATCTTCTCGCGGAACTCCTTCTCGTCCTTCACGGCATCCTTGCCAAAGGTGAGGTCGAAGAGCTCCTGGTCAACGGCGTGCTTCTCGAAGTGTTGCACGCTGGTGATCTGATAGCTGAAATCACCCTCGTACTCCTTCACCTTCTCGCGGTCCACCTTGAGAAGAGAGGCCAGCTCATAGTCGCTGCCCTCATAGGCCTTGCTGGGATTGAAGGTGATGATGTCACCGGGCTTGCAACCCTCGAAGAGTTTCTTCTGGTCGTCATTCTTGAAATACTTGGGCATGACAGAAGCGCCCTCCACGGTGACGCCGTTCTCTACGGTGTTGCCCTCGGCGTCGAGCTGGCGCAGGTCGCCCTTGAGCACGTCACCATCCTGATAGTTCTCAGCCTCCACATTCTGGCCAAAGCGAGAAGCGAACATGTCGACCTGTGAGTCAACGAGCGCGTCATCGGCAGCGATCTCATAGTAGTCGATGGTGTCGTTGGCGTCGAGCGTGATGTTAATCTCGGGAGCGACAGCGATGTCGAACATGAAGGTGTACGGGCCGTCCTTCTCAAGGTCCTGGGGCTCCTGCTTCTCTGAGGCGAGGGGCTCGCCCAACATGGCGATGTTGTTGTCGCTGATATACTTTTGCAGCTCATCGCCAAGCACCTTGTTGATGGAATCCATCTTCACGGCTGAGCCAAACTGGCGGCGGATCAAGCCCATAGGCACTTGTCCGGGACGGAAGCCAGGCACATTGGCCTTCTTGCGGTATTCCTTCAAGGTCTTCTCGACCTCTGCCTTGTAGTCGTCATCCTCAATGGTAATGGTCAACAGGCCATTGATCTTGTCAGGATTTTCAAATGAAACTTTCATCTTTTAAGTTGTATTTTTGATTTTATGATTAATCAACAATAGGGCATTATTCATGCTTGATTTGCAAAATTACGCAAAAATCATGAATAAGCCTATATATAAAGGTAAAAATTTGTTTTTTTAACCATACATCTCGGCCAGCAAATCGCGTCTTGCCTCGATGGCGAAGGCCCGGTCTTCCTCATTGGACTGGAACTTCCTGTAGACAAAGTTATCACTCAGGTAGTTTTTTCTCACAATCTTGTTGGCAGCCAGTTCCTCGGGCTCGCCCTGGAAAAGGATGCGCCCTTCAAACAACAGGTAAGCGCGGTCGATGATAGACAGGGTCTCCTGCACGTTGTGGTCTGTGATAAGGATGCCTATATTGCGGTATTTCAGTCGCCACACGATATGCTGGATGTCCTCCACGGCGATGGGGTCGACGCCGGCAAACGGCTCATCGAGCATGATGAACTTCGGGTCGATGGCCAGGCAACGGGCGATTTCCGTGCGTCGGCGCTCGCCACCCGACAGGCGGTCACCCATGTTCTTGCGCACCTTCTGTAGGCGGAACTCGGCGATGAGGCTCTCCAGCTTGTCGAGTTGTTGCTGGTGGGTCAGTTTCGTCATCTCAAGCACCGCCATGATGTTGTCTTCCACGCTGAGCTTGCGGAACACGCTGGCCTCCTGTGGCAGATAGCCGATGCCGGCACGGGCGCGCTTATAGACGGGATAACCCGTGATTTCCTCATCCCCGATGTAGACGTGTCCCTCGTTGGGGATGACCAGGCCGGTGGTCATATAGAACGACGTGGTCTTGCCGGCGCCATTGGGACCGAGCAGCCCCACGATTTCGCCTTGCTTGACGTTGATGGTCACGCCATTGGCCACCGTTCGTTTGCCGTAACGCTTCACGAGGCCTTTCGTGTGCAGCATCTTGTGTTTCAGTCTCGTGTCGAGCTGGCGTTCCACCTCATCGGGCGTCATGCGGTCTATCTCGGCACGGGTCAG
This sequence comes from Prevotella sp., assembly GCA_036746215.1. Lineage (GTDB taxonomy): Bacteria > Bacteroidota > Bacteroidia > Bacteroidales > Bacteroidaceae > Prevotella. Next base: position 10,238 of record DAIOEQ010000008.1, on the reverse strand, counting down.
CCTGGGACCCTCGGACATGTTTGTTGTCTCTGTCATAATGATTGATTTGGCTGCAAAAATACGAAAAAAAATGAAGAACGCCTCATGGTTGACAGTTAACTGTCGTCAAAAAAGCAAATTACTGGAAACGAGGGAAGTGACTTGCAAAAGAGGAAGGAAAGCCAATAATTGCGCATCAAACCGAAGATTTCCAATATTTTCCACTTGTTTCTGATTGATAATCACTAAATTTGTGTGCGTGAACAACAAACGACAAATCCATGACAAGCCCATCCTTTGACAGATACCTGCACACGTTACCCATCGGAGAAGTGGCGCAAGACGTCACTGACGCTTTGCGCGACCATCCGGCGGTGGTTGTCACCGCACCGCCCGGAGCGGGTAAGTCGACGTTGCTTCCCCTAACCATACACGAAGGCTTGGCCCAGCCCGCCGACAAGGTGGTGTTGCTGGAGCCCCGGCGCGTGGCGGCACGGCAGATAGCCGAGCGCATGTCACAGATGACGGGCACAACAGTGGGCGACCTGGTTGGCTACCGCGTGCGCTTCGACAACAAGGTGTCGGGGCAAACGCGCATAGAGGTGCTGACCGAGGGCGTGTTGACCCGGATGATGGTCGACGACCCAACACTGGAAGGCATTGCCGTGGTTATCTTCGACGAGTTCCACGAGCGCAGCCTCATCACCGATGCGGCGTTGGCGCTTGTGCGCGAGACGCAGCGCACCATACGCCCTGACCTGAAAATTGTGGTCATGTCGGCGACGATCGACACCACCGCCCTATGCCTCGCGCTGAAGGCGCCCCTGGTGGAAAGTCGCGGCAGGATGTATGACGTGCAGGTATCTTATGGCAACGACATCACCGCGCGCCAATGCGCAGAGGAAGTTGCGGCCACAGTGTGCCAGGCGTGGCGGGAGACGAGCGGGAGCATCCTCGCCTTCCTGCCTGGCGAGGCGGAAATCAGCCGGTGCAACGACTTACTCCAAGGAGCCTTCTCCCCCGACACGGTACTGTATCCGCTCTACGGGCGGTTGTCTGCCAACGAGCAACGGGCGGCCATCGCACCCCCGAAGAGCGGCGAGAGGAAAGTGGTGTTGGCCACGCCCATTGCCGAGACCTCCATCACCATCGAGGGCGTCACCGTGGTGGTCGACTCCGGTTTCTGCCGCAGGATGGTGTACGACCCGTGCAACGCCTTGGAACGCCTGGAGACCCAACGCATCTCCATGGACATGGCCCAGCAACGGACGGGACGCGCGGGTCGCGTCGCGCCAGGACGGTGCTACCGCCTGTGGAGCAAGGCCACGGAGGCACGCATGGAGCCATGCCGACAACCCGAAATCATGACGGCCGACCTGGCCGCGCTCACGCTTGACATTGCGGCTTGGGGCGGCAGTGAGATGGAACGGATGCCCTGGATGACACCGCCCCCCGCCGATCACCTGCGACGCGCCAAGGAACTGCTGGGAAACCTTGGTGCCATCGACGACCGTGGGCGCATCACAGCGCATGGCGCGGCACTCTCGAAGTTGCCGTGCCATCCGAGAATAGCGCAGATGCTCACCCAGGAAAACGGCAACGCCATGAAAGCATTGGCTGCCGACATCGCCGCGTTGCTCGAAGAGCGCGACCCTTTGTCTGACGACAACGACTCGATCTCAACCGGCGCGTCACCGAACTGCGTGAGGCGAGACGCCGGCACACACTGGGCAGATGGCGGCGCATCGCCCTGATAGCCGAACAATACAGGCAGATGGTGCGTGTCGTGGAAGACGACCAAGTGATGTCGCCCTACGATATGGGCATGCTGATTGCCTTGGCTTATCCCGAGCGCATTGCCAAGATGGAGCCTGACGGCACCTATAAACTTGCCAACGGCGAGCACGCAGCGCTCGACACCAGCGACAGCCTGCATGGTTACGAGTTCCTGGCAATAGCCGCAGTCGGAAAAAAGATTTTTCTCGCCTCACCTGTCGCCAAAGAGGCCATCTCACATTTGGCAAGCGCCCACGACCGGGTCGCTTGGGATGACGACGCGGGACGGGTCATGGCGACACGCGAATGGCGTGTGGGCAGCATCGTGCTGTCTGAAAAGCCCTTGGAGACCGTCGCACACGACAAGACCTTAGGCATCGTGGCCCAGACCATCAAGAGGGAGGGGCGCAGCCTGCTCCGCCTCACGGACGGCTTCTTCCAAGTGCAACGGCGCGTCAGCGCCTGTGCCCAGTGGCATCCCGAGCTCGCGTTGCCCGACGTCTCCCTTGAAGCCTTATTCGAGAAAGCCGGAGAGTGGTTGCCCTTGTATGTCGGGAAAACCATCACGGCCGCCGAGCTGAAGAAAATCGACATGGCGTTGCTGTGGGCGCAACTCTCCTATAACCAACAGCAGGCGGTGGAGCGCCTTGCGCCCTCGCACATCGTGGTGCCAACGGGCAGTCGCATCAGGATAGACTATCGTGAGGGAGCCGACGCGCCCGTGCTCAGCGTCCGACTGCAAGAATGTTTTGGCATGACCGACACGCCTTGCGTGGACAATGGCACGCGCCCGGTGCTGATGGAACTCTTGTCGCCGGGTTTCAAGCCTGTCCAGTTGACCAAGGACTTGCGCAGCTTTTGGAACGACGCTTACTTCGAGGTGCGCAAGGAGATGCGGCGGCGCTACCCCAAGCACCATTGGCCCGACAATCCCCTGGAGGCCGAGGCCGTCAGAGGTGTCAAGAGGAAAGCGAACCACACAGGCGGGACAAAGTGAAGACAATACAAACAAACCACACAACGACATCAAGACTAATGACTTACAAAGCAATCGTGCTCGATCTCGACGGCACACTGACAAACAACAAGAAGGAAATAACGCCAAGGACAAGAGAAGCCCTGTTGCGCGCTCAGCGCAATGGGATGCGCGTCATCCTCGCCTCGGGTCGCCCTACCTACGGCATCCGTCCTTTGGCCGACGAATTGCAGATAGGGCAGCACGGCGGTTACGTGATGGCCTACA
>DAIOEQ010000008.1:2654-7230 GCA_036746215.1 Prevotella sp. | reverse complement strand
CGTCACCCGATGGGACACCCGCGCCATCGTCTTCAACCAAACACTCGACGCCGGACTCGTGCCCGTCCTGTACCGGGCGGCCATGGAGGAGGCCCAGGGCTTTGAGATCCTCACCTACCAGGGTGAAGGCATCGCCGCCACAGACATCAGCAACGAGTATGTGCGCCACGAGGCATTCATCAACAAGATGCCTCTCACACAGTACGACGACTTTGTCAGCCAGGTGCGACACCCCATCAACAAGTGTCTCATCGTGGGTGCCCCCACCCCACTCGCCCGGCTGGAACAGCAGCTGGCCCAAAGCCTGCAGGGCAAGTGCAGCGTCTACCGCTCCGCCGACTTTTTCCTGGAGTGTGTGCCCTGCGGCATTGACAAGGCGGCCTCGCTCACGCGCCTCTTGCCCACCCTCGGCCTGACACGCGAGGAAATCATCGCTGTGGGCGACGGCCACAACGACATCTCCATGATCGAATACGCCGGTCTGGGCGTGGCCATGGCCAATGCCGCAGACGACGCCAAGGCGGCGGCCGACTACATCACCCTCTCCAATGAGGAGGACGGTGTGGCGCACGTGCTGCGGGAGTTTTGTGGCGTGGAATGACACAGGAGCGGGAGCCAGCCCAAATAGCAGACAAACACGGGCGCAAAATCACGTTTCCCCGCGAAAAGACAAAAAACTCTCTCGCTTGTTGCAGTTTTTCGGGATGTTTTGGTTACTTTTGCACCATATAATGTAAATGACATAAGACGACAGCACACATGTTTCTCATTAAGCTACTCCGCAAATGGCTCACCACATTTGGCAGTTACCTCATCCTGATGGGCCGTTCCTTCTCTCGCCCCGAGCGCATGCGCATGTTCATGAAGCGCTACGTCAAGGAGATGTCGCAACTGGGTGTCGACTCCATCGGCATCGTGCTGCTCATCTCGTTTTTCATCGGTGCCGTCATCTGCATCCAGATGAAAGTGAACATCCAGAGTCCCTGGATGCCCCATTGGGTGACAGGCTACGTGACGCGTGAGATCATGCTCCTGGAGTTCTCCTCGTCCATCATGTGCCTGATCCTGGCCGGCAAGGTGGGGTCAAACATCGCCTCTGAGATTGGCACGATGCGCGTGACCCAGCAAATCGACGCGCTTGACGTGATGGGCGTCAACTCCGCCTGCCACCTCATCCTGCCCAAGATCCTGGGGCTGGTGACCATCATGCCCTTCCTGGTGATCTTCTCGTCGACGATGGGCATCGTGGGTGCTTACGCCACGGCCTACATCGGCCACATGATGTCGCCCGAGGACCTCACGGCGGGCATGCACCACGCCTTCAACTCGTGGTTCATGTGGATGAGCATCATCAAGAGTCTCTTCTTCGCCTTCATCATCTCCAGCGTGTCAAGCTACTTCGGCTACACGGTGGAGGGCGGCTCCGTGGAGGTCGGCAAGTCGTCGACCGACGCCGTGGTGTGCTCCAGCGTGCTCATTCTCTTCTCCGACGTGTTTCTCACCCAACTGCTGTCTTAATCCCTCAACCCCCACTCCATCCAATCACCAGTCATCATGATCGAAATCAAGCAACTCACCAAATCGTTTGGCGACAAGACGGTGCTCAAGGGCATCGACGCCGTCTTCGAAACCGGAAAGACCAACCTCATCATCGGCCAGAGCGGATCGGGAAAGACCGTGCTGATGAACGACCTCGTGGGGCTGCTCGAGCCCACGTCGGGCCAGATACTCTATGACGGGCGCGACTTCGTGACCATGGACAAGCGCCAGCGCATCATGCTCAGGCGCGAGATGGGCATGACCTTCCAGGGCTCGGCGCTCTTCGACTCGATGAACGTGCTGGAGAACGTGCGTTTCCCGCTCGACATGTTCTCGTCGATGAGCAGTCGCGAGCGCGACCGGCGGGCCATGGAATGTATCGAGCGCGTCAACCTGAAGGGGGCGGAGAGCAAGTATCCTGACGAGATTTCGGGCGGCATGCAGAAGCGTGTGGCCATCGCGCGCGCCATCGTGCTCAACCCCAAGTATCTTTTCTGCGACGAGCCCAACTCGGGCCTTGACCCCAAGACCTCGCTGGTCATCGACCGCCTGCTGTCTGACATCACGCATGAGTATGGTATCACGACCATCATCAACACGCACGACATGAACTCGGTGATGGGCATCGGCGAAAAAATCATATTCATCTACCAGGGGCATAAGGAATGGGAAGGCACCAAGGATGAGGTGATGGGGTCGGACAGCAAGCTCCTCAACGACTTCGTCTTTGCGTCCGACCTCTTCCGCAAGGTGCGCAAGGCCGAGCTCGACGACGAGGCGGGCAGGGCATAGCGCGCTCACGCTGGCCACGAGGCTAACTGGCAAACCGAGAAAACGGGCGGGTGCCTTTGGAACGTTCCAAAGGCGCCCGCCCGTTTTCTTGATGTAGTCCTTACCCTCAACGCATGTACCACACACCGCCGCGCTCCACCATCGGCACGGCCACTTGCTCACTGCCGCTGTCACCATAAGACAGGCCCAAGTAGACAGTGGCCACATGGTTCGCCGTGTCGGCCTTGGCGCTGACGACGCGCACCGCCTTGATGCCGCGGTGCTCCTCCTCTTGCTGTCCGACGAACATCTTGGCGTTGGTGATGAGCTGCTCGCGGTAGCCCTTCGGAATGGAGTCGGGCCGATAGGTGCCGTCCACGAAGCTGGCGTAGTCGCCATGCAACAACTGCTCATAATAGACCTTTGCGGCCTCGCCAGCCAAATCGGAGGCCGTGGGGCCTGAAGCGCCTCCGCAAGCCGCCAGAAGCGCCGTGGGAATAAGGAAAAGAAATGCTTTCTTCATCATTCTATCGTTCGGTCAGCGGGCAAGGCTCATGTCGAGCCCTGCCGGCGGGATTATTTCTGTCTGATAAAGACATTGATGGGACACCCGTGGAGCGACCAGTTCTCACGAATCTTGTTCTCGAGGAAGCGGCGGTAAGGCTCCTTGATATATTGCGGCAGGTTGGCGTAGAACACGAAAGAGGGGATCTGCGTGTTAGGCAGCTGCGAGCAATACTTAATCTTGATGTACTTGCCCTTGGTCGAGGGGGGAGGCGTCTGCTCGATGATGGGTAGCATGACCTCGTTGAGCTTGGTGGTTCCGATGCGTATCTCACGGTTGAGGTAGACCTGTTTGGCGGTCTCCAGCACCTTGAAGATGCGCTGCTTGGTGAGCGCGGAGGCAAAGATGATGGGGAAGTCGACAAACGGGGCCATGCGGTTGTAGATGGCGTTCTTGAACGTGTCGATGACCTTTTGGTCCTTGTCTTCCACGAGATCCCACTTGTTGACCACCACCACGAGGCTCTTGTTGTTCTTCTGGATGAGTTGGAAGATGTTCATGTCCTGCGCCTCGATGCCACGCGTGGCGTCAATCATGAGGATGCAGACATCGCTGTTCTCGATGGAACGGATGCTGCGCATGACGCTGTAGAACTCGAGGTCCTCGGTGACCTTGTTCTTCTTGCGGATGCCCGCGGTGTCGACGAGATAGAAATCGAAGCCAAACTTGTTGAAACGGGTGTAGATGCTGTCGCGCGTGGTGCCCGCTATCTCGGTCACGATGTTGCGGTCCTCGCCGATGAAGGCGTTGATGATGCTCGACTTTCCCGCGTTGGGTCGTCCCACCACGGCAAAGCGGGGAATGTCGTCGTCGACCTCCTCCTTGGCCTCCTTGGGCAGTTTTGCCACGACGAGGTCGAGCAGGTCGCCTGTTCCGCCACCCGTGGCCGCGCTGATGCACTGGGGGTCGCCCAGTCCGAGCTTGTAGAACTCGGCGGCCACATACGACTCGCCGCTGTTGTCGACCTTGTTGGCCACAAGGATCACAGGCAGCTTGGCACGGCGCAAGATGGTTGCCACGTCCTCATCCCAGTCGGTGAGGCCCGTCTCCACATCCACGAGGAAGAGCACCAGGTCGGCCTCCTCGGTGGCCACCTTGACCTGCTCGCGGATGGCGCCCTCGAAGATGTCGTCGCTCTTGACCACCCATCCGCCTGTGTCGACGATGGAGAACTCCTGCCCGTTCCACTGGCACTTGCCATACTGGCGGTCGCGCGTGGTACCTGCGGTATCACTGACAATGGCCTTACGGCTCTGCGTCAGGCGGTTGAAAAGGGTGGACTTGCCGACATTGGGCCGTCCTACTATCGCTACTAAGTTTGCCATAATTCGTTCTGATTGTTATTGTTATTGCCGGTTGGCCCTATTGGGACTATTAGGCCTATTGGGCTTATTGGGCATATTAGGCCTATAAGGACCCATCATTGAGGATTGTAACCGAAGTTGTTGAGCTCGCGGTCGGAGTTGCGCCAGTCCTTGTCGACCTTGACAAAAATCTCGAGGAATACCTTCTTGCCGAAGAACTTCTCCAAGCTCTTGCGCGCCTCCGTCGACACCTTCTTGAGCGCCACGCCCTGGTGGCCGATGATGATGCCCTTCTGCGAGTCGCGCTCCACGTAGATGACGGCGTTGATATGAATGTGGTGCTCGTCTTCCTTGAACCGCTCCACACGCACCTCCACCGAGTAAGGAATCTCTTTGT
>DAIOEQ010000008.1:0-2644 GCA_036746215.1 Prevotella sp. | reverse complement strand
AAGTAAGCGGGGCTCTCGGGCAGCAACTCGCGGATGCGCTTCATGAGCATGTCGACGCCAAACTTGTTCTTGGCCGAGATGGGCAGTATCTCCGCGTTGGGCAGGAGCTTGCTCCACTTGTCGACCAGCGCGCCCAGGCGCTGCGTGGGGTTGGGCTCGCCTTTGGCCGGTGCGGCGCCCGTCGCGGCCAGCTCGTCAATCTTGTTGATGAGCACGATGACGGGGATGGACATCTTGCCCACCTTCTCGAGAAAGTCCATGTTCTTCTCCGGGTCCTCCACGACATCGGTCACATAGAGCAACACATCGGCGTCGGCCAGTGCCGACTCGGAGAACTGGAGCATCATCTCCTGCATCTTGTAGTTGGGCTTGAGCACACCCGGCGTGTCGGAGAAGACGATTTGCGAGTCGGGCGTGTTGACGATGCCCATGATGCGGTGGCGCGTGGTCTGCGCCTTGAAGGTGGCGATGCTCAGTTTCTCGCCGACAAGCTGGTTCATCAGTGTCGACTTGCCCACGTTGGGGTTGCCCACGATGTTTACAAATCCTGCTTTGTGCATGAGAGTTTTTGGGTTGGGGTGATACTTGAATTGGTTTGGGGTGGATTGGGGATGAGGGCGTCCGCAGCTATGGGACGCTCACGCAAGGCGCGCTACGGGGAAGGGGCAAGGGTGGTAAGAAGCCAAAAGCCCAGAAGTTCAGTCACTACGCCTTGGCCGATGGGCCTGAGGCCATAGCTTGTTGTCATGACTGGACTTCTGGACTTTCAGACTATTTGTCGGTACGCTCAATCGCTGTTATTTTCTTCCGGCAGCGGCAGCGCCGTCGTATGCCCACTTGTAGTAGGCCGCGCCATGCACAAATCCCGCTCCGAAAGCAGTGAGGATGAGCTTGTCGCCTTTCTTGAACCGATCTTCAAAGTCCCACATCGCCAAGGGGATGGTCGCCGAACTGGTGTTGCCATACCTGTCGATATTGATGAGCACCTTCGACGGGTCTATCTCCGCGCGCTTGGCCACGGCCTCCTCAATGCGGAGGTTGGCCTGGTGGGGAATCACCCAGTCGACCTCGTCGGCCGAGAGGTTGTTGCGTTTCATGACCTCCACCACGTCGTCGCTCATGTCGGTCACGGCATAGCGGAACACCATGCGTCCCTCTTGGTAGAGGTAGTGGAGCCGATGGTCGACGGTGAAGTGAGAGGGTGGGCATACGCTGCCGCCCGCCTTCAGGTGAAGGAAGGGCAGTCCCTTGCCGTCCGTGCGGAAGAATGAGTTCTGCACGCCGATGCCCTCTTCCTCTGTGGCCTCCATGAGCACCGCTCCGGCGCCATCGCCGAAGAGCACGCAGGTCTGGCGGTCTGTGTAGTCGACCACCGACGACATCTTGTCGGCTCCGATGACGATGATCTTCTTGTAGCGTCCGCTCTGTATCATCGAGGCCGCCATGTCCATCGTATAGAGGAATCCGCAGCACGCAGCCGAGAGGTCAAACGCGAAGGCGTTCTTCAGTCCCAGCTTGCCCAGCACGATGCTGGCCGTGGACGGAAACTTATAGTCGGGCGTGGTGGTGGTGACGATGAGCGCGTCGATGGTGTCGGGGTCGACACCGGTCTTCTGCAGGAGCTGCTTGGCTGCCTTGCGGGCCATGTAGCTGGTGCCGAGGCCTTCCTCGGTGAGGATGCGGCGCTCCTTGATGCCCACACGCGTCTGTATCCACTCGTCGCTGGTGTCCACCATGCGCGACAGCTCCTCGTTGTTGAGCACATAGTCGGGCACGTAGCCGCCAACGCCGGTGATGATCGCGTTGACTTTACCCATTATTCAGCTGCTTCCTTAACGATAGCGACCTTGCCACGGTAGTAACCGCAAGTTGGGCAAACTGTGTGATATACATAGTATGCGCCACAGTTAGGGCAAACTGCCAATGTGGGAGCTACTGCTCCGTCGTGTGTTCTACGCTTGAGGGTACGAGTCTTTGACTGACGTCTTTTAGGATGTGCCATTTTGAATGATAATTTTAATTTGTTATTTTTAAATCTTTCAGTGCCGCCCATCGGGAATCCACCGCTTTCTCCCCATCCTCGTCACCGCTTCGGGCGGCCGAATGTTCCGCAAGGACATTCATCATGGCAGGATTGCATTTTCCAGGTGCATGCACATGCCTGAGCGGGATGTTGAGGGCTATGGACTCATAGACAAACCACGCCACGTCGAGTATTCCTTCTTCCTCGCTTACCGTGACGATGTCGTCTCCTTCTGAGTCGGTTTCGCCGAGATGAGCGGTGAGCCTGTCGCTTGTCTCTATGGGTTGGTCCATGTCGTCGAGACAGAGGTCGCAAGGCACCGTCACCGTGCCGGCCGTGTGGAACAGCAGTTCAAAGAAGTCGTCACGACGGTGGATGGTCAGCGTGGTGTGCAACTGTCCGCTCCGCACGTCGGGCGCGTCGATGGCCTCAAAGAAGTCATCGCCAAGGTCGCGTTCCATGGTGGTCTCGCCCTCGGGAAGGCTCTTCAAGTCGATCTTAAACGTCTCTAAACTTGGCATATCTACACTTTGGACTGCAAAGTTACCACTTTTTCCCGACATAAAAACAATTTTGCGAAAAAAGTTATTTCAGCGCGGGCAAATCGCCATAAAATCGCCC
>DAIOEQ010000007.1:14077-22441 GCA_036746215.1 Prevotella sp. | reverse complement strand
CAGAGCACACCCGCCTTGATCCACTCCGTGAGGTTCTCCTTGTCAGGGCTGACGGCGCCCGTCACCATGATGTTGGACCAACGCAGCGGAGCCAGCACGTTTTTCACGAAGGAGGGGCCACCCACATTGCCGGCGGGGAACACCTTGGTGACATCGCAGCCGGCGGCCTGGGCGTTGCTCACCTCCGTCACGCTGCCGCAACCCGGCGAATAGGGCACCAGGCGGCGGTTGCAGACGGGAGCGATCTCGGGAACGAAGTTGGGACCCACAATGAAGTTGGCGCCCAACTGGAGATAAAGGGCCGCGGTGGGAGCGTCGATCACGGTGCCCGCACCGAGTATCAGCTCGGGGCACTCGCTGTCGGCCCACTTCACCAACTCACCAAAAATCTCATGGGCGAAATCGCCACGATTGGTGAACTCAAAAACACGGACGCCTCCGTCGTAGCAAGCCTTGATGACATGCTTGCAGACCTCAACGTCCTTATTGAAGAAAACAGGCACCATTCCCGTAGCCTTCATGGCGGTGATGACCTGTACCTTATTAAATTTTGCCATTGTATAAATGATTTCTTATGTTACACTCCTTTGGCCGCTCGCGTACCGGCGGCCTCCCTCTTATCGCTGCACACGGCCATTGGCGTTGCCACCCGCCAAGCTCAGCACCTCAGCCTCGCTCACCAGGTTGAAGTCGCCGGGGATGGTGTGCTTGAGGGCTGAGGCCGCCACGGCAAACTCCAAGGCCTTCGCCTGGTCGCCCTCATACTTCAGCATACCGTGAATCAAACCGCCGGAGAAGCTGTCGCCACCGCCCACACGGTCGATAATCGGGTTGATGTCATAATGCTTGCTCTCGTAGAAGGTCTTGCCGTCATAAATCAGTGCCTTCCAGCCATTGTGGGTGGCCGAGTGGCTCTCGCGCAAGGTGGAAGCCACATACTTGAAGCCGAACTCCCGCATCATCTGCTCAAAAATCTTGTGGTAGCCGCTGGCGTCGGTCTTGCCGCCCTCCACATCCGCGTCGGGCTTGAAGCCCAGGCAGAGCTGCGCGTCCTCCTCGTTGCCAATGCACACATCCACATACTTCATGAGCGGGCGCATCACGGAGATGGCCTTCTCAGAGGTCCACAGCTTCTTGCGGAAGTTCAGGTCGACAGACACCGTGACACCATGGCGCTTGGCGGCCTCACAAGCGAGACGCGTCAGCTCAGCCGCCTTGTCGGAGATGGCGGGCGTGATGCCGCTCCAGTGGAACCACTGTGCGCCCTCCATGATGGCATCGAAGTCGAAATCGGAAGGATCGGCCTCGGCGATGGAACTGTGGGCACGGTCGTAGATGACCTTCGAAGGACGCATGGACGCTCCCGTCTCAGCGTAATAAAGGCCCACACGGTCACCGCCACGGGCGATGAAACGCGTGTCCACGCCGTAACGGCGCAGGGCGTTGACCGCTATCTGGCCTATCTCGTGCGTCGGCAGCTTGGTGACGAAGAATGCCTCATGCCCATAGTTGGCAAGGCTCACTGCCACATTGGCCTCTCCTCCTCCGGGAATGATGCGGAAGTGGTCGGTCTGGATGAATCGGTCGTTGCCCTCGGGGGACAAGCGCAACATGATCTCGCCTAATGTTACGATTTTTGCCATTGTTGATGTGTTTTATTTTTTGTTGTTTTGATGTTTTTGCCCTTTTGACACGCAAAAATAGCTATATTTTTCCAAATCATGAAATATTTCGACCAAAAACAACCTTTTCGCCTAAATATCCTTGCTGTGCTTTCGCACAATCCAAGTTTTATTGTTACATTTGCAAATGAAAACAAAGGTACGCAATGACAGAGAAAATCAGAATCAAGGACATCGCCTTAAGGGCTGGCGTGTCCGTGGGAACGGTGGACCGAGTGCTCCACGAACGCCCCAACGTGTCGGAGACGGCGCGCAAAAAAGTGGAGGCAGCGCTCAAGGAGATGAATTATCAACCCAACATGTACGCCTCGGCGTTGGCCTACAACAAGTCATACACATTCTACGCGCTCATCCCCAAGCATGAGCAGGTGGCCTACTGGGAGGAGATAGAGGAAGGCATCGACATGGCCGTCGAGGCACGCCGCGACTTCCACATCGAGGCGCACGTCAAGTATTACAAGCGATTTGACGAGAACTCTTTCGCCCAAGTGTCACAAGAATGCCTGAAAACCAATCCTGACGGATTTGTCATCGTGCCCACAGACCTCGACGTCACGCGCGCCTTCACCGACAAGTTGCACGAGAAAGGCATTCCCTTTGTCATGCTCGACTCCTACATGCCCGACCTCAAGCCCCTGGCATTCTACGGGCAGGACTCTTTCTCCAGCGGATATTTCGCCGCGCGCATGCTCATGCTCATCGCCAACAAGGAGAAGGAAATCGTCCTCATGAAGCTCACACAGAACGGACGTGTGGTCAGCAAGCAGCAGGACAACCGTGAGGTGGGCTTCCGCCATTACATGCACGACCACTTCCCCGACGTGCAAATCATCAACCTGGAGCTGCCCGTCGACGCTCCTCGCACCCAGTACGACAAGTTGCTCGAGGAGTGTTTCACGCAGCACCCACACGTGCACCACTGCATCACGCTGGGCTCAAAGGCGCACATCATGGGCGAGTTCCTGTTGCGCACCAACCGCCGCGACGTGCAAATCATGGGCTACGACATGGTGGGCAAGAACGCCGACTGCCTGCGCATGGGCAGCATCTCCTTCCTCATCGCGCAGCACGCCTACCAGCAAGGTTACTATTGCATCGACGCCTTGTTCCGCGCCATCGTGCTCAAGAAAAAGGTGGAGCCCGTCAACTACATGCCCATCGAGCTCCTGACCAAGGAGAACGTGGATTTCTATCGCCGCATGCAACTCTAAAAAACGCAAACAGCCATGATGGGCTGGGCCCCATAAAAAGCAATATCAAGTCAGACAGACATGAGCGAAACTTCATTCATCAAGATCAACACCAAGGATACGGTCGTGGTGTGCCTCAGGCCTTACCACAAGGGAGAGACCATCACCGTGGACGGCAAGGTGGTAAGGCTGTTGCAGGACACGCCCGCCGGCCACAAGGTACTGCGGACACCGCGCAAGGTGAGGATGTCATCAAGTACGGTTACCCCATCGGCCACGCGGCGGTGGACCTGAAAGCCGGACAGTGGGTCAACGAGAACAACCTGAAGACCAACCTCAGCGGCACGCTCGCCTACGCCTACCACCCCATCGACACGACGCTCGACACGCCTCATGACGACAGCGCGCCGGCGACGTTTCTCGGCTACCGCCGGGGCAATGGCGAGGTGGGAGTGAGAAACGAGCTGTGGATTGTGCCCACGGTGGGGTGTGTGAATGGAACGGCCGAGCGGCTGGCGAAGATGCTGGAGGCGGAGACGCGGCTCGAGGGAATTGACGCCATACACGCCTGGCACCACAACTACGGTTGCTCCCAACTGGGCGGCGACCACGAGAACACCCGCAAGGTGCTGCGAGACATCTGCCTTCACCCCAACGCCGGAGGCGTGCTGGTGCTGTCGCTGGGATGCGAGAACAACCAACCCGACGCCTTCATGGAGACGCTGGGCGACTACGACCACGACCGCATCAAGCTCCTGGTGACGCAAAAGGTGGACGGTGACGAGCTGGAGGAAGGCATGCGGCTGCTGCGCCAATTGTATGCCGTGGCGCGCCAGGACCGCCGCGAGGAGGTGCCCATCAGCCTGTTGCGCGTGGGACTGAAGTGTGGCGGAAGCGACGGCTTCAGCGGCATAACGGCCAACCCGCTGGTCGGCGAGTTCTCCGACCGCCTGGTGGCGCAAGGCGGCACGACCATCCTGACAGAGGTGCCGGAGATGTTTGGCGCCGAGACCATCCTCATGAACCGCTGCAAGACGCCACAACTGTTCGAGCAAACGGTGCACCTCATCAATGACTTCAAGCAATACTTCCTCTCTCATGGCGAACCCGTCGGCGAGAACCCGTCGCCCGGCAACAAGGCCGGGGGCATCTCCACGCTCGAGGACAAGGCTCTGGGGTGCACGCAGAAGAGCGGGCGCGCCGCGGTGAGCGGTGTGCTGGCTTATGGCGACCGGCTGCGTGAGCGTGGGCTCAACCTGCTGTCGGCACCTGGCAACGACCTGGTGGCCGCCACCGCCCTGGCCGCGGCGGGGTGTCAACTGGTGCTCTTCACCACGGGGCGTGGCACGCCCTTCGGCACCTTCGTGCCCACGATGAAGATAGCCACCAACAGCCAGCTCGCCACCCGCAAGGCCAACTGGATAGACTTCAACGCCGGACTGTTGCTCCAGGGAACGCCCATGCCGAGACTGGCCAGCCTGCTCACCCAGCAGATTGTGGCCATCGCCAACGGACAGCCCACGCGCAACGAGGTAAACGGATACAGCGAGATTGCCATATTCAAGAACGGCGTGACCCTATAATATATAAAAGGTGGAGAATAATTTAAAAAGGTGGAGAATAGTATATAAATAAAAGGTGGAGACTACGAAAAAGACAAAAATGAAGCTAAAAGGATTACTGGCGCTGTCGCCATTGTTTCTTTTCATCATCCTATACCTGGTCTTGAGCGTCATCGCGGGCGACTTCTACAAGGTGCCCATGACGGTGGTGTTTCTCATCGCGAGCGTCTACGCCATAGCCATATCGGGCGGTTTCCCGCTCAAGAAGCGCATCGACATCTTCAGCCGGGGCGCCAGCTCCAGCAGCCTTCTGCTCATGCTCTGGATTTATGTGCTGGCAGGGGCCTTCGCCGCCTCGGCCAAGGCCATGGGGGCCATCGACTCAACGGTCAACCTGGCGCTGAGCGCCTTGCCCGCAAGCATGTTGCTGCCAGGCCTCTTCGTGGCCTCATGCTTCATCTCCATCTCCATCGGCACAAGCGTGGGGACGGTGGTCGCCCTGGTGCCCATCGCGGCGGGCATAGCCGACGGGACAGGACAAAGCGTGCCCCTGATGACCGCCGTCATCGTGGGTGGCGCCTACTTTGGCGACAATCTCTCGTTCATCTCCGACACAACGGTCGTGGCCACGCAGACGCAAGGTTGCAAGATGAGCGACAAGTTCCGCGTCAACTCCCTCATCGTTGTGCCCGCGGCGGTGATAATCCTCGCCGTCTACGCTTTCATGGGCAGTGACATGCAAGCGCCCGCGCACCTGCCTGGCACCGACTATGTGAAGGTGCTGCCCTACCTGGCCGTGCTCGTCGCCGCCATCTGCGGCATGAACGTCATGGCCGTGCTGGTCCTGGGCGTCATCCTGTGTGGCGTCATCGGCATGGCCAAGGGCTCCTACAGCTTCTTCGACTGGCTGGCGGCCATGGGACAGGGCATAACGGGCATGGGCGAGCTCATCATCATCGCCATGATGGCTGGCGGCATGCTGGAGATAATCAGGGAGAACGGGGGCATCGACTTCATCATCAACGCGCTCACCAAGCATGTGCATGGCAAGCGGGGCGCGGAACTGTCCATCGGAGCCCTCGTGAGCCTGGTGAACATGTGCACGGCCAACAACACGGTGGCCATTCTCACCGTGGGCAGCATCGCCAAACGCATCGGCGACCGCTACGGCGTGGACAACCGGAAGTGCGCCAGCATTCTCGACACGTTCTCGTGCATGGTGCAAGGCCTCATACCCTACGGCGTGCAGATGCTGCTGGCGGCAGGGTTGGCCCACCTCAACCCCATGCAGATACTGCCTTACCTCTATTACCCCATGGCCATCGGCGTGGCAGCCTTGCTGTCCATCCTGCTTAGGTACCCGAAAAGATACAGTTGATAAGGAGGAGCGAGTCAGACATGAATATCATCATACGCAATTTCTTCCGCCTGCTGCGGTCGGGAGCGCTCAACGAATATGAGCCCTTGGAGCCGATGTCCGCCTTCAAATGGCGGCGCCTCGACCAGATGGTGCACGCGCAACATGTGGAGGCCTACGCCCTCAAGGGGGTGAGAAACCACCAGTTCGATGAGATGATGAACATTCCCAGCGAACTTGCGGAACAGGATGTCCCGGAGCGCGCGGAGACGGTGGCGCCACGACTGAGCAACGCTTTCCTCAACTATCGGTTGGGAAAGATAGAGACGGGCGAACGACACGCCATCGACACCAACGTGGACGCGCTCAACGTGCTGAAAATCATCGTGGGCAACGTCTCGTCGATGCTCAACCACGGCACCATGCTCAGCGGCATCATCGACCTGGGCAGTTACTTGCGCAACAAGGGCGACCGCGTGGACTTCGTCAAGCTCGACACATGGCTGGGGAAGTTGCAACTGCGGCGCATGGCACAGTTGCAAGGGTCGATGCTCATGGCGGTGTTCAACTTCGAGCAAGACGAGCTGCCCTTCGTCAGGCACGCGGAGGCCGCAGCCTACAAACTGGTGCTGCGGTCGGTGACACACACAGCCAGCGACACAGCCGAAGAGTGGCACTTCCGCCAGCTCAGCTCGGGATTTGTGCAAAACAACTCGTCGCTGCTCCGCCGTAACCTGCGGCGCAGCCTGCGCTACATCACCTACGCGCCACTGGAAACAGTGAGCAATTTCTTCAGCAACTTCGTGCGCTCCTTGCAAGAAATAGAGGAGTGAAACGCCGGCACGATCCAGCCCAAGGCCAACGGCAGAGCCCACTACACAGAGCTGTCGTGAGCGGGACGCGGCAGACAAGGCTATCAGGAACACAGCGGGCTTTTCTAATAAAAAATCAAAAAAAAAGGAGCTTTCTTAGTCTCTCTCTCCTTATTTTATTAACTTTGCAACTTAGCATTGGCAATTCAAAAACAGTCATACAATAAATGAAACAGTACAGATTAGTGGACAATGCGTTGGGCTGGCTGGCATTTCTTGTCGCCGCCTTCGTCTATTGCTCCACCATTGAGCCGACAGCATCCTTCTGGGACTGTCCTGAGTTTATCACTACAGGCTACAAGCTCGAGATTGGCCACCCCCCTGGGGCACCGTTCTTCATGCTGACGGCCAACCTGTTTAGTCATTTTGTAAGCGACCCCAGCCAAGTGGCCCGCATGGTCAACACCATGAGCGCGCTGCTCTCGGCGACGACCATCATGTTCCTGTTCTGGACCATCACTCACTTGACACGCAAGCTGATCGTGAAGGATTGGGACAGCCTGACACTCAGCAAGACCATCGCCATCGAGGCGAGCGGCTTGGTGGGCGCGCTGATCTACACCTTCTCCGACACCTTCTGGTTCTCCGCCGTCGAGGGTGAGGTCTACGCTTACTCGTCCGCCTTCACGGCCATCGTGTTCTGGCTCATCCTGAAGTGGGAAGACCACGCCGACGAGCCTCACGCCGACCGTTGGCTGGTGCTCATTTTCTATATGACGGGCCTCTCCATCGGCGTGCACTTGCTCAACCTCTTGTGCCTGCCCGCCATCGTGCTGGTCTATTGCTATCGTCGTTTCCCCAACGTCGAGACCAAAGGCTCGCTCATCGCGCTGCTCATCTCGTTTGTGCTGGTGGCCGCCGTGCTCTATGGCGTGGTGCCAGGCATCGTCACTGTGGGCGGATGGTTTGAGCTGTTGTTTGTCAACGTGTTCGGGCTGCCGTTCAACACCGGTCTTGTCATCTACATCATCCTGCTGGTGAGCACGACCATCTGGGCCATCTACGAGAGCTACATGGGCCAGAGCAAGAAGCGCGAGAACATCTCGTTCCTCGTGGCCTTCGCCCTCTTGGGCGTGCCGTTCTACGGTTATGGCTGGAGCGCCGTGGTCATCGGCGTCATCGTCCTGGCCGTGGTGGCCTTTGTGCTCAACCGCAAGAAGATTGTCGAGAAGAAGCCTGTCTACCTCGTGTCTTCCCGCCTGAAGAACACGGCGCTGCTCTGCATGCTCATGCTGATGATTGGCTATTCGAGCTATGCGCTGATCGTCATCCGCTCGGTGGCCAACCCGCCGATGGACCAGAACTCACCTGAGGACATCTTCACGCTGGGCTCCTACCTGAGCCGTGACCAGTATGGCGACAAGCCGTTGTTCTACGGCCCCGCCTACACCTCACAGGTGAAGCTCCAGCAGGAAGGCAACTACTGCAAGCCCGTGATGAGCGAGGGCGCGCCCGTCTACAGCCGCAAGGAGAAGACCTCTCCCAACGAGAAGGACTCCTACTTCATTGTCACCCACAAGGACAAGTACGTATACGCACAGAACATGTTCTTCCCCCGCATGTTCGACGCCAAGCACGCCAAGGACTACGAGTCGTGGCTGGGCGGTGTCGACGGCACGGAGGTGCCCTATGACCGTTGCGGCGAGAACATCATGGTCAAGGTGCCTTCACAGCTCGACAACATCAAGTTCTTCCTCTCCT
>DAIOEQ010000007.1:12128-14067 GCA_036746215.1 Prevotella sp. | reverse complement strand
TACCAGTGCAACTTCATGTACTGGCGCTACTTCATGTGGAACTTCGCCGGACGCCAGAACGGCATCCAGGGCAATGGCGAGCTGGAGCACGGCAACTGGATAACGGGCTTCTCCTTCCTCGACAACGCCCGCCTGGGCGACCAAAGCAAGCTCCCCGACGAGCTGAAGAACGACAAGGGGCACAACGTGTTCTACTGCATGCCGCTCCTCTTGGGTCTCATCGGCCTCTTCTGGCAGGCCTTCCGCGGTCGCCGCGGCATCCGCCAGTTCTGGGTGGTCTTCTTCCTGTTCTTCATGACGGGTCTCGCCATCGTGGTCTACTTGAACCAGACGCCCGTGGAGCCTCGCGAGCGCGACTACGCTTACGCCGGCTCGTTCTACGCCTTCTCCATCTGGTGTGGCATGGGCGTGGCCGCCATCATCGACCTGCTCAAGCGTTACCTGAAGCTGAACAACGTCGCCACAGCGGCCGTGGTGGGCTTGGTGTGCCTCCTTGTGCCTGCGCAGATGGCTTCGCAGAACTGGGACGACCACGACCGCTCGGGCCGTTACACCTGCCGCGACTTTGGCCGCAACTACCTCATGACCCTGCAGGACAAGGGCAACCCCATCATCTTCACCAATGGTGACAATGACACCTTCCCCCTGTGGTACAACCAGGAGACGGAGGGCGTGCGCACCGACGCGCGTGTCTGCAACCTCTCTTACCTGGCCACCGACTGGTACATCGACCAGATGAAGCGCCCGGCCTACGACTCGCCCTCTGTGCCCATCTCTTGGCCGAGAACCGACTATTGCGCCGGCACCAACGAGATTGTGGAGGTGGCCCCCAACCTGAAGCAGCAGGTGCTCGACTTCTACAAGCAGGATCCTGTGGCCGCCAAGGCACAGTTTGGCGACGACCCGTTCGAGGTGACCAACATCATGAAGTATTGGGTGCGCTCGAAGAACCCTGACATGCACGTCATCCCGACCGACACGCTCTACATCAAGGTAGACAAGGAGGCCGTCAAGAAGAGTGGCATGCTCATGGCCGCCGACTCCATCCCCGACCGCATGGTCATCTCGCTGGCCGGCAAGAACGCCCTTTACAAGAACGACCTGATGATGCTCGAGATGATAGACCAGTGCAACTGGACACGCCCCGTCTACGTCGCCACGACCGTGGCGCAGAGCTCCTACATGAACCTGGGCGACAACTTCGTGCAGGAAGGCCTGGCCTACCGCGTCACGCCGTTCCTGACCAATGTCAAGGGCGCCAAGACCATCGACACGGAGAAGATGTACAACAACCTGATGTACCGCTATCGTTACGGCGGGCTGAGCACTCCGGGCCTCTACATCGACGAGACGCTGATGCGCATGTGCTACACCCACCGCCGCCTCTTCGGCCAACTGGCCATCAGCCTCATCTCCGAGGGCAAGAACGACAAGGCGCTCAAGGTGCTGCAGAAGGGTGAGAAGGAAATACCCGCCTACAACATCCCGATGAACTACATGAGCGGCGCGCTCGACTTCGCCCAAGCCTATGCGGCCTTAGGCAAGACGCAGAAGGCGCTCAGCCTCATCAACGGCATCTGGAAGGACGCAGACCAGTATGCCGACTACTACCTGTCGCTCGAGGGGCAGCGCTTCATGTCGGCCAACCGCGACTTCATGATCCAGCTGACCATCCTCAACCAGACCAACGAGTTGACCAAGCATCTCAACCCCGGTCTCGCCCAAAAGCGCAACGCCGAGATACAAGGCAAGTTGAACCAGTATATCGGCAAGGGCGGCCAGATGATGTGAACATTCTCAAGGCAATAAACAACCAATAAAGAGAGAGCGCCTGACGGCGAAGTTCCTTGCCGACGCAAAGGGTCTTCGCTTGCCAGGCGCTTTTACGTTCAAACTCACAAGCAGATGATTATAGAACAACCGGCCAAATGGTTGAGAT
>DAIOEQ010000007.1:10103-12118 GCA_036746215.1 Prevotella sp. | reverse complement strand
CCCACGCCCTGTGGCGCATGGACGACACGGAGCATGCCGTCTACCTGACCTTCGACGACGGGCCCATCCCTGAGTCGACGCCCTTCATCCTCGACACCTTGAGACGCTTCCACGCCAAGGCCACCTTCTTCATGGTGGGCGAGAACGTGCTCCGCCACCACGACCTCTATAATCAGATCGTGGCCGAGGGTCACCAGGTGGGCAACCACACGTTCAACCACATCGGCTCCTTCAAGCACTGGACGCTCACCTACGCCTTGAACACCGAGCAAGCCAACGACCTCATCGGCGCCCATCTCTTCCGTCCGCCTCATGGCTGGATGCGCCATTCCGTCTACTGGTGGCTGCGCCGCAAGTATAAGATCGTGATGTGGGACCTTGTCACGCGCGACTACTCGAAGTGGCTGACGGCCGACGACGTGGTGCGCAACGTGAAGCGCTACGCCCGCAACGGCTCCATCATCACGTTCCACGACTCACTCAAGAGCATCGACAAGCTGCGCACCGCCCTTCCCGAAGCCCTGCAATGGCTGCAGGAGCAGGGGTATGAGTTCAAGACCATAGAATAACCATAGCGTGACCATAGCATGACGACCACGACACCATCCACCCACGAGCTGACGGCGCTCATCAAGGCGAAGGCTCTCGAGCTGGGGTTCTCCGCCTGCGGCGTGGCCCCTGCCGGACGGGTGAGCCCCGAGGAGGAGGCTCGGCTGCGACGCTGGCTCAACGAGGGCCGATACGCGGAGATGCGCTACATGGCCAACTATCTCGACAAGCGTCTCGACCCGCGCCTGCTCATGGAGGGGCTGAAAAGCATCGTGTCGCTGGCCATGAACTATGCGCCCGCGCGGCGCATCACGCCCGGCGAGCCGCAGATAGCGGCCTACGCGCTGGGCAAGGACTATCATGACGTGATGAAGCAGCGCATCCACCAGCTGGCGGCTTACGTCTCGGCGTTGGTGGGACGTGAGCTCACCTACCGCGCCTTCGTCGACAGCGGCCCCGTCCTGGAACGCTACTGGGCGGTGCAGGCCGGACTGGGTTGGATCGGCAGAAACCAGTTGCTCATCATCCCCAAGGCGGGCAGCGAGTTCTTCCTGGGCGAGCTCTTTCTGGACATGGAGCTCGACTACGACCATGCCATGCCCAACCATTGCGGTCGCTGCCACCGTTGCGTGGACCATTGCCCGACCCACGCGCTGTCAGACGACCACGACTTCGACGCCGCCCTGTGCCTGTCTTACCAGACCATCGAGAACCGGGGCGAGCTGAGCGAAGACGCCAAGGAGAAAATGGGCGACTGCATCTACGGTTGCGACCGCTGCCAACTGGCCTGCCCGTGGAACCGCTTTGCCCGTCCGACGACCATCCCCGAGTTTCAGCCCAGCGACGAGTTGCTCTCGATGACGCGCCAGCAATGGGCCGAGCTGAGCGAAGACGACTATCGTCGGCTGTTCAAGGGCTCGGCCGTGAAGCGCGCCAAGTACGCCGGGCTCATGCGCAACATCCGTAACATGGTGGAGCGCGGCGAGTGTTGAGCGCGCAAACAAGGAGAAGTTCTTTTTCTCGCAAAATTTACGGGCTTTCGTCACCGACTTACTAATCTTTTTTGTAATTTTACACCATGAACCAAAACCTACGAGATGACATCAGCCTGTTCTTTCGGCAGTTCGCCCTCAAGCGATTGTCCGCGGCAGACGCGACCGACGTTGACCCGCGCGACATCAAGATGATGATGGTCAACCACTGCGAGGAAATCTACCCCGCGTTTGCCCGGACCGACGTGTTCAAGCGTTGCTTCCAGCAAGCGGGCCACGACCGCATGGTGGAAGAGTACAAGCGTTGCTTCACGCTCCTCCTCTCCGGGCGCTTGCCATAGGAAGGGGGCCACACACCAACAGCAAACAATCAAACCTAATAACACACATTTTTATGACAAACAACAAAACTCTATTTGTGCCCTTGGCCTTTGTGGGATTGTTCTTCTTCTCCATCGGCTTCGCGCTGGGCAT
>DAIOEQ010000007.1:0-10028 GCA_036746215.1 Prevotella sp. | reverse complement strand
CCTGCTTCTCGCAGCCACCTTCGTGCCGTTCCTTCTCTTCGGCATACCCGCCACGAAGTGCATCGAGGCCATCGGCTACAAGCGCACGATGGCGTTCTCGTTCGCCATCTTCGCCGTGGCCTTCGCCCTGTTTACCCTGGCCGCCAGCGAGCGCTCGCTGACCTGGTTCCTCATCGCGAGCTTCATCAGCGGCGCGGCCAACTGCGTGCTGCAAGCCTCCGTCAACCCCTATGTCACCATCTGCGGCCCGCTGGAGAGCGCCGCGCGCCGCATCTCGTGCATGGGCATCTGCAACAAGCTGGCTTGGCCCGCCACGACGGCCTTCATCACCTATGTCATCGGCAAGGGCATCAAGGACATCGAGATGCCCGACCTCTACCTGCCCTTCGGCATCATCATCGGCATCTTTGTGGCGCTGGGCATCATCGCCCTGCTGGCTCCGCTGCCCGAGGTGAAGGCCGCTGGCGAGGAGGAGAGCGCCAGCGACGAGGCACCCGCCTGTCCCTACGCCGAGGGCAAGACGAGCGTCTTGCAGTTTCCCCACCTGCTGCTGGGCTGCCTGGCCCTGTTCCTCTATGTGGGCGTGGAGACCATCTCCCTGGCCACAGCCAACGACTACGCCAAGGCGCTCAACCTTACGGGCGACAACTGGGGCTTCATACCCTCCATCGGCATGGTGGTGGGCTACATCTGCGGCATCGTCTTCATCCCCAAGTACCTGAAGCAAGACTCCGCCATGCGCGTCTGCGCCGTCATCGCCGTCATCGGCTCGGCGCTGGTGGCGCTCATCCCCACCCCGACGGTGTCTGTCTGTTGCATCTTCCTCATGGCTCTCGGCTGCTCGCTGATGTGGCCGTCGCTGTGGCCGCTGGCCATGGCCGACCTGGGCAAGTTCACCAAGAGCGGCTCGTCGCTCCTCACCATGGCCATGGCCGGCGGAGCGGTCATGCCGTGGGTGCAGGGCCTCATGGTCGACGCCTTCGGCTACCAGGCCAGCTACTGGGTGTGCGTGCCTTGCTTCCTCTTCATCTTCTATTACGGCATGTGGGGTTACAAGGTGAGATAGGCTCACGCGACGTGCCTGTTCATAATTACCTTATATGAACGACAATGGAGACAATAAGTCCCCTTGATTGAGTTTTCGCACACGGATTCCACCAATCTCACCACAACGAAAAAAGGAGGAAAGCGAAAAGCCTTCCTCCTTTTTTATGTCTGATACGATCATGCGCTGTGCGTGTGGCGCCAGCGCCGCGGCCTACATGCCGTAGACGATGTCCATCAGCTGCTTGCCCAGCTCGTCGGCCTCCTCCATGGTCGAGGCCTCGCTGTAGACGCGGATGATGGGCTCGGTGTTGCTCTTGCGCAGGTGCACCCACTTGGTGGGGAAGTCGAGCTTCACGCCGTCGATGTCGGTCACCTCCACGTCGGCCTGCTTGCCGTACATCTCCTTCACCTTGGCGAGGATGGCGTCGACGTCGGTCTCGGGCTTGAGGTCTATGCGGTTCTTGGCGATAAAGTAGTTGGGGAAGGTCTTGCGCAGCTCGCTGGCCTTCAGGCCCTTCTGCGCCATGGAGCTCAGGAAGAGGCCGATGCCCACCAGCGCGTCGCGCCCGTAGTGGCTCTCGGGGTAGATGACACCGCCGTTGCCCTCGCCGCCGATGACGGCGCCCACGGCTTTCATCTTCGTGGTGACGTTGACCTCGCCCACGGCTGCCGCGTAATACTTGCAGCCGTGCTTCTCCGTCACGTCGCGCAGGGCGCGCGTGGAGCTGAGGTTGGAGACGGTGCTGCCCTTCACGTGGTCGAGGATGTAGTCGGCCACGGTGACCAGCGTGTATTCCTCCCCATACATCTGTCCGTCCTCCTGGATGAAGGCCAGGCGGTCCACGTCGGGGTCGACGACGACACCGAGGTCGTAGCCGCCCTTGGCACACTCGCCCATGATGCCTCCGAGGTTCTTGGCGATGGGCTCCGGGTTGTGGGCGAAGTCGCCGTTGGCCGTGCCGTTGAGGAAGGTGGCCTCCACGCCGAGGGCCTCAAAGAGGCCGGGAAGGATGACGCCTCCCACGGAGTTGATGGTGTCGACGACGACCTTGAAGTGGGCCTTGCGGATGGCTTCCACGTCCACGAGGTCGAGGGCGAGCACGGAGTCGATGTGTCGCTGGTTGAACGTGTTGTCCTCGGTGTAGTGGCCGAGACGGTCGACGTCGGCATACTCGAAGTCTTCCTTGGCGGCGATGTCGAGCACCTCGTTGCCGTCGGCCTTGGTGAGAAACTCACCCTGCTCGTTGAGCAGCTTCAGCGCGTTCCAGTGGCGCGGGTTGTGGCTGGCGGTGATGATGATGCCTCCTGCCGCGCCGCTCCACCTCACGGCGAGCTCCGTGGTGGGCGTGGTGGCCAGGCCGATGTTGAGCACGTCGTAGCCCATGCCCATGAGGGTGCCGCAGACCACGTTCTTCACCATCTCGCCCGAGATGCGCGCGTCGCGCCCGACAACGATCGTGTTGCTGTCCGACTGTCCGCTGCGGCGGATGAAGGTGGCGTAAGCCGATGTGAATTTCACGATGTCAAGCGGGTTCAACGTGTCGCCCGCGCGGCCTCCGATGGTGCCTCGGATGCCCGAAATAGATTTGATAAGGGTCATAAGTTATTATGTTTGGGTGGAAGGTGCCGCAGCGTTGGGTTGCAAGCGGAGGCACGCCCCATCATGCTTGATTGTTTCGATGCGTTGGGGGAAAAATGACAAGCCCCGCCTTAGTGGGCAGGGCCTTAGGCTACCGTCCGAGCTCGTAGGTGAGGTCGTAGAGACAGGGGTAGACATACTGCGTGGCGTAGGCGTGGCCCTTGTCGTGTGGCACGATGATGCGCACCTTCGCCACCTCGTCGCCGGGGTTGGCGGGGCGTCCTACGTTGATGAAGCCCAACGGCATGAGCCATCCCTGCGGCACGGCGGTCGACGAGTTGCCGTAGGCGGCCTGCAGCAGGCTCTCGCCCTTGACGAAGTAGCCGGTGTAGTCGGCCGAGTTGCGGGTGACGGTCATCTTGTCGACCACGGCGTCCCAGCGCGAGTCTTTCTCGTTGGAGAGCTGCACGGAGTCGGTCTTGAGGTTGCGCTCGGTGAAGCGGCAGAGCACGGTGACCGTCTTGCCGTTGGCGATGGGCGCGCCGCATCCCTTGCGGACGATCTGCATGTAGATGCCTGATGACTTGAAGAGCACAAACTGGTTCTTCTTCACGTCGGTGGTGTAGCCCTGCGCGGCAAACTGCGTCTCGCTGATGACGGCCACGGCCGAGTCGGCGATGTATCGGGCGATGGCCGAGCGCTCCTCCTTTTTCTGGTCGGCGTACGACTCCTCGTCGTTGCAGGCCACGAACATCGTGAGGCCCACCGCGGCCAGAAGCAAATATGTCAGTTTTTTCATTTCCTTGTTTTTACGTGCAAATTTACAAAAAATCTCCGTTGCGCCGCGCCTGCCGGCCGATTATTTAAAGAATATTGGCAAACGGCCGTTTGTCGGGCGCTGTCGGTGCGGCTCCGCGCCGTGTCATTTCCTCAGTTGGTCGGCATAGTAGGCGATGGCCTCGCGGGCGACGCGCGCCGCCTCGTCGATGGAGCAGTCGAGCTGTCCGCCGCTGGCGTTGAAGTGTCCGCCGCCGTTGAAGAAGCGCTTGGCCACCTCCTCCACGGAGAAGTCGTCGACGGAGCGCAGGCTCACCCACACCTTGTTGTCCACGCGGTCGTCCTCGCGCAGCGAGATGCTCATCTTCATGCCCTTGATGCGCAGCGGCTCGTTGACCAGCCCCTCGGCGTCGCCGCGCGTGAAGTGGAAGTCGCGCATCTCCTGGCGCGTCAGCGTGTAGTAGGCGGCGTGGAGGTCATCGAAGACGTTGAGCTTCTGGCACATCAGGTAGCCGCGCAGGCGGATGGCCCAGGGGCTGTAGTTGTTGTAGACGTTGCGGTAGACCTTGTCCTTGTCGAAGGGCTTGGTGAGCAGCTGGCTGACGATGTAGAATATCTCGGGTCGCGAACTGTTGTAGGTGAAGCCGCCCGTGTCGGTCATCATGCCGCAATAGGCGGGCACGGCGAACTTCTTGCTCATCCGCTCGAAGCCGCCCAGCTGCCACACCATGCGGAAGACGATCTCCGAGGTGGAGCTGAGGTCGGGGTGCGACACGGTGAGGTCGGCCTCCACCGCGGGGTTGAGGTGGTGGTCGACGAGCACGCGGCGGGCCTTCGAGGCGATGAGCGTGTGGGCCATGCCCTCCAGGCGCTCCACGGCGTTGAAGTCGAGGCAGAACACGAGGTCGGCCTCGCCCATCAGGCGCTCCACCTCGTCGGGGTGCTTGTCGTGGCGCATGACGCGCTCCACGCCGGGCAGCCAGTGGAGGAAGTCGGGATAGGCGTTGGGCACGATGACGTGCGACGGCTTGCCGTAGCGCGTGCTGAGATATTCGGCCCACGCCAGGCTGGAGCCGAGGGCGTCGCCGTCGGGGCGCGAATGGCCGAGGATGACGATATGGGAGGCGGAGGCCACCAGTTCGTTGAGCTGCGCGACCTGTGCGGCGGTCAGTAAGTCTAAGTTGATCATGGATGGGATAATGGTTTGTGGGAAAGGCTTACGGGGCTATTCTTAGCCGCCTCGCCTCATTTCTTCTGGTACTTCTCGATGAGCTTCTCGGCTCGCTCGTCGCCGAGCTCCTGGGCCTTGCGCAGGGCGGCGAGGCCGTCGCCCAGCTTGCCCGCCTCGCAGGCGGCCACGCCCTTGATGATGTAGAGGTCGGCGTAGTCGGGCGCCAGGCGCATGGCGATGTCGCAGGTCTTGACGGCGTCGTCGAGCTGGTTGACGCGCAGCTGCAGGCTGGCCATCTCGGCGTAGTAGGTGGGCTCGTTGCGGTTGAGCACGATGGCGTGGGCGATGTCGTTGAGGGCCATCTGGTACTGGCGTATCTTCATGCCGCACTGGAAGCGCAGGTAATAGAAGTCGGCCGAGGCGTTGAGGTGCATGAGCGTGTCATACTGGAGGTAGTCCATGTAGGCCTTGCGGTACTCGCCCGCCACGTCGTAGAGGCGGCCGCGCGCCAGCACGTAGGGCGCTGAGATGACGCCGCCCTGCACGGCCACGGCGGAGTCGAGGAGCTGGAGCACCTCGGCCTGCGGGGCCTTGAGCTTCGTCTTGCACTGCGCCGCCTCGTAGTAGACCTCGCCGTTCTTGCCCAGCTCGGTCTTCTGCAGGTCGGTGAACATCGCGAGGGCCCGCTGGTAGTCGCCCTGGGCGTAGACGATCTGTGCCTGCTGGTGCTTGTAGATGGGCAGTGGGTTGGCCTTGTAGGCCTGCTCCGAGAGGTCGAGGGCCTTGGGGAGGTTCCAGGCGGCGTAGGTCGTGTCGACCTTGAAGACCGTGGCCTGGTAGACCAGCCGCGCGTAGTCGTAGAGGGCCTCGTCTTTCTTCGCCGCGCGCTTCACCTCCCGCTGCAGCGCCTCGTCGGCCTCGGCCAGCCGGCCCTGCCCCATGCGCGTCTCGGCGAGGGCCGTGTAGCCCTCGGTGGCTGTGGGGAATGCGGCTATGTAGTCGTCGACATAGCGCTCCAGGCGCAGGCTGTCGCCCTGCTGGCGGGCGAGCATGAGCGTCAGCGCGGCCTGCTGCTGGTCGGCGGGCAGCGCGGTTCGGATGCCCGTGGCGCGGAAGGTGCGGTCGTTGAGCGACAGGCCGTTGACGCTGAACGACCTGATGATGCGGGCGTCGGTCGAGAAGGCCTGGCCGCCGTCGGCGGGCCGCTGCATGATGCCTAAGAGCAGGCCCTGCTCGTTGACGACGGGACAGCCC
Source organism: Prevotella sp. (assembly GCA_036746215.1). Lineage (GTDB taxonomy): Bacteria > Bacteroidota > Bacteroidia > Bacteroidales > Bacteroidaceae > Prevotella. Next base: position 4,200 of record DAIOEQ010000007.1, on the reverse strand, counting down.
AGGTCGTTGCCCGACACGTCCTCGTCGCGGAAGACGTAGTAGTTGTTGACCTCCATGAACTTCTCCGTGCGGACGGGCGTCAGCTTCTTGACGGCGGGCTTCTTGAGGTCGTAGCCCACGGTGTAGGTCGTCGTTGCCGGCGTGCCCTCGGCGGTCAGCTCCAGCGAGGCGGGCACGGCGCCCTTGACGCGGAAGAGGCACACGTCGTAGAGCTCGGAGATGCCCATCATCACGTCCACCTCGTGCTGGTTGCCCCGGGCGTCGACGGCCACGGCGCGGTCGGCACCCAAGAACGGTTTCCACATGGCGAGGGCCTCGCCGTCCTTGCCGACAAACACGCCATGCGTGGTGCCGAGGATGTCGCCCCGCTTGTCGAACGTGGTGAGGGAGAAGACGCTGGCCGCCGCTTTCTTCACGGGGGCCGGCTGGGCCCAGGCGGAGGCGAGGGCCGCGATGAGGAATAATGTTATCGATAAGATTTTCTGTTTCATCTTTTTGCTTGTCACTTGATTTATGGAACCCACCTTCATCATTATTTTATGGCATCCTCACTTCATTCCGAGCAGGGCCTTGGCGTTCTCTACGGCCGCCTCGGTGACGCTGCTGCCGCTGAGCATCTGCGCGATCTCGCGCACGCGCTGGTCGGGGGTGAGGAGGGTCATGTGGCTGGTGGTGCCCCGCGGCGTCTCCTCCTTGCTCACCTTGTAGTGGGTGGAGCCCATGGCGGCTATCTGCGGCAGGTGGGTGATGGAGATGACCTGGCGGTGGTTCTCGCCCATCTCCTCCATGATCTGCGCCATCCGCTCCGCCACGCGCCCGCTCACGCCTGTGTCGATCTCATCGAAGATGATGGTGGGCAGCTTCACGGCGCCGCTGATCATGGCCTTGAGCGACAGCATCACGCGGGCGATCTCTCCGCCCGAGGCCACCTGCGACACGGGCTGGAGGGGCGAGCTGGTGTTGGCGCTGAAGAGGAACGCCACCTTGTCGAGGCCCGCGGCCGACGGCTCGCGCTCCTGGAAGCTGATGGCGAAGCGCACGTTGGGAATGCCGAGGGGCTGCAGCCGCTGCTTCATCTCCCGCTGCACCTGCTCCGCCGCCTTCTTGCGGACGGCGGTCAGGCGGCCGGCCACGGCGCGGTAGTCGGCGAGGGCCTCCGTGACCCGCTCCTTGAGGGCGGCCAGCCGCTCGTCGCCGCCGTCGATGCCGTCCAGCTGGCGGGCCAGCTCGTCGCGCGTCCGGATGAGCTCCTCGACGGTGGCCGCGTGGTGCTTGTGGAGCAGGGTGTTGAGCGTGTCGAGGCGGTCGTTGATCTGCTCGAGCTCCGCCGGGTCATAGTCGACGCTGTCCTTGCGGCCGTCCACGTCGCTCGCGATGTCCTTGAGCTCGATGTAGGCGGTGTCGAGGCGGTCGGCAAGCTCCTTCACGTCGGGGTAGACGGCCTCGATGGCGCGCAGGGCGTCGGTGGCCTCGCTGAGCGCCGACAGGCAGCCGCCCTCGTCGCCGCTGAGCGCCGTGGCGGCCCGGTAGAGCGCGCCCTTGACGCCCTCGGCGTGGCTGAGGAGCGTGGAGCGCCGCTCGAGGTCCTCCTGTTCGCCGGGTTGCAGCGCCGCCCTGTCGAGCTCGGCGTGCTGGTAGCGCAGGAAGTCCTCGTTCGCGCGCGCCTTCTCGCACCGCTCCTGGAAGGCGGCGTAGTCGCGCTGGGCGGCCACGTACCGCTCGTAGGCGGCACGGCATTGCCCGAGCAGCGGGGCGTCGCCGGCGATGATGTCGACCACGCTGAGCTGGAAGTCTTCCTTCTGCAGCAGGAGGTTCTGGTGCTGGCTGTGGATGTCGACGAGCCGCTCGCCCAGGTCGCGCATCACGGCGAGGCTCACGGGCGTGTCGTTGATGAAGGCGCGGCTCTTGCCGCTGGCGCTCACCTCGCGTCGCAGGATGCAGTCGGTGGCGTCGTAGTCGATGTTGTTTCGGGTGAAGAAGTCCTCCATCTGGTAGCGGGAGAGGTCGAAGTGGGCCTCCACCACACACTTCCTGGCGCCGCTCTTGATCTGCTTGCTGTCGGCCCTTTGGCCCAGCAGGAGGTGGAGGGCGCCCAGGATGATGCTCTTGCCCGCGCCCGTCTCGCCGGTGATGACGGAGAAGCCGGGGCGGAAGTCGATGCTGAGCTCATCGATGAGCGTGAAGTCCTTGACGTATAGTTGTTTGAGCATGCTGTTGCTTTTGTTACGGAGTGTCGGGATGCGGAGTGTCGGGGATGCGGAGTGTCGGGATGCGCGCCATGGGCCGCGGGGCGCTTCCGGGGGTCATGCCGCGGTGCGCCAGCGGTTTCCGGCCTACTGCTTGATTTTCTCCCAGGCGTTGTTTTGCGAGGCGTTGATGGCGAAGAGGATGTCGTAGACGGCCTCCTTCTCCTTCTGCGTGCCCTTGCCCTTGTAGATGGCGGCGAGCTCGTCGCGCTTGTAGTCGGTCCAGATGGCGGGCCACTGGCTCATGGGCTTGTCCTCGTGACACTTCTTGAGGTTGGTCTCCAGCGTGGTCGTTATCTCCGTGCGCCCGCGCTCAGCGTTGGTGGCCATCTCGTCGAGGCCCTTGCGGTAGTAGTCGTACTGCAGTTGGCGGAACGGCTTCATGCCCCCGTCGAGATAGTCGTTGATGATGGCGAAGCGGTTGCGGTCGTTGTCAAACGACTTCCAGCCGGTGAACTCCAGGTTCTGGGCGTTGTTGGTGAGGTTCATGCATCGCTGCAGGACATCCTCGCCGCCCATGGGCGAGAAGCTGTCGAGGTCGATGCCGATGATGAGGAAGGCGTAATAGGCGAAGAGGGCCGTCAGCTGGTTGTCGATGGTCTCCTCGTTGAAGTCGAGCTGGTCGAACTGCGCGAACTTGAAGTTGAAGTTGTTGTCCGTGTTATTATATAAGGTGGTGGTGTAGGAGGCGTTGTAGACGGGTCGGTTGGCCTGTATGAGCGCCTTGCAGGTGAACATGCCCGAGGCCTGGTCGTACTTGGTGACGGTGATGTTGAAGTTGCAGTCGATGCGCTCGTTTTTCTGAAACTGCAGGTTGGTCCACTGCCTGTCGTTGACAAACTGCTCGAGCGTCTGCTGCAGGTTGTCGAACACCGAGGCGTCGGTGCCCTGTATCTGGTTGTGGTTGACGGTGATCTTGGCGTTGAGCTCCTGCGCCGCGGCGGGCAGCGCCAGGAGGCAGAGCAATGACAGGATGAGATGGCGCATAGGCATGGGGAGGATTGTGGCGCGTCACGAGAGCTTGCCCGCGGCGGCGGCGTTCATGTTGAGCTTGGCCTCGCGCAGGCGGATGCGGGTGAGCACCTGTTTGGTGTTGAGCGTGAAGTCGCTGGAGAGGATCCAGTCGAAATAGTGGGGGTCGCGGTGCAGCACGTCGGTGACGGCCCAGCCCTTGTACTTGCCGAAGTTGAACACCTCCTGCCTGCGGGGCTTGCCGTCCGGGCCCGTGATGACCTGGCCGTCCTTGTCGCGCATCTCCTGCCAGACCATGCGGCCGGCGAAGTCGACGTTGTCGTTCATCTTCGACTCCTCGGCCAGCGCGTCCATGTCGTTGGGCAGGGCCAGCGCGGGCTCCTCCACCCGGTCGGGCGCGTACTTGTCGAGCTGGCCCATGAGCACGCGGTAGGTGGCCTCGGCGTCCTGGTCGGCGCGGTGGGCCTGGAAGTCGTCTTCCATCTTGCGGCCGGTGTAGAAGCGGTAGGCGGCCGCCAGGTTGCGCGGCTCGCGCTTGTGGTAGATGGTCTGGGCGTCGATGAGGCGGCACTTGGAGAAGTCGAAGTCGACACCCGCGCGCGAGAACTCCTCGGCGAGCAGGGGCACGTCGAAGCGGTTGGAGTTGAAGCCCGCGAAGTCGCAGCCCGCGAAGTCGGCGGCCAGCTCCCGGGCGAGCTCCTTGAAGGTCTTCTCGCCGCTGACGCGCTCGTCGGTGATGCCCGTGAGCTGCTGCACCACGGCGGGGATGGGGTTGACATAGAGGCTGGCGCGCTTCTCGTCGCCACCGGGCGACACCTTCACGTAAGATATCTGGATGATCCTGTCGTGGACCAAGTCGAGCCCCGTCGCCTCCAGGTCGAAGACGACTAAGGGCTTCTTGAGATTGAGTTTCATGATGACTGTTTGGCCGTTGACCGTTTAATCGTTGAGCAACAGGGGCATGATGAGCATCAGCACGTCG
>DAIOEQ010000006.1:12993-23136 GCA_036746215.1 Prevotella sp. | reverse complement strand
CGAAATGGTCCAAGACGGAGCCCTGGTTCCGCCTCAACCAGATCAAGGTCTACGAAAACTTCCTCTACAAGCGCCAGTTCCACGTGTGGGCCGACTATTACCAGTCGCTTCGACAGTCGGTGGACGGCCGTGTGCCGCTCATCCACCGCCTCGTACTGGCACTGCCGCCTCGCCTGGCCTACTATCCCGTGAAGTGGTTCAAGGAGCGCATGCGCAAGAAGGCGCAAGGCGCATGAAGACAAAAGACAATTCAAATGACAACAACCATGAAGCAACCTTATAAGACCGACATCGCCGTGCTGATGCTGTTCTTCAACCGGCCCGAGACTTTCCAGCAAGCTTTTGCAGCCGTCAAGGCCGCACGGCCCTCCCGCCTGTTTCTCTACCAGGACGGGGCACGAGAGGGCAACGAGAAAGACAAGGAAGGCGTGGAGGCTTGCCGCCGCATAGCCAGCGACGAGAACATCGACTGGCAATGCGACGTCCACCGGCACTATTGCGAGCGCAACCAAGGCTGCGACCCTTCCGGCTACCTGTCGCAACGATGGGCCTTCTCGTTGGCCGACAAGGTGGCCGTCGTTGAGGACGACGTGGTGGTGGCCCCCACCTTCCTGCCATTCTGCAAGGAGATGCTCGACCGCTATGAGCACGACGACCGCGTCACGATGGTGGCGGGCTTCAACACCGACGAGGTGACACCCGACGTGCCCTACGACTATTTCTTCACATCGGCCTTCTCCATCTGGGGCTGGGCATCGTGGCGGCGTGTCGTTGACCAATGGGACGGCGACTACTCGTTCATGCGCGACGACTTCAACCGCCAGCAACTGGCCTCGCTCGTCAAGGCGCGGGGCTACCGGTCCGACTTCATGCGGATGTGCGCCGACCATGCCGCGGCGGGCAAGCCCTTCTTCGAGAGCGTCTTCTGGGCCGCCATGCTCATGGGCAATGGGCTCGCCATCATGCCCACCCGCAACATGGTGAGCAACGTGGGAGCCACCGCCGACTCCACCCACTACGCCGCCCTGAAGACCATGCCACATGGCCTGCGCCGCATCTTCACCATGAAGCGCCATGACGTCGACTTTCCCTTGAAGCACCCCAAGTATGTCATGGAGTACACCCCCTACAAGGAGCATCTCTACCGCACCAACGCCTGGGGCCACCCCTGGATAAAAATGGTGAGAAGTCTCGAGGAGCTATGGCTCAACATCAAGGCCGGAAACACTCGGCAAATCACCGCCGCTCTCGCAAAGCGCATCAGCAAATGGACGGGACGCGACAAGCACGCATAGGGAAAAGAAAGACGCACCCAACAGGGAAAAGGAAGATCAAAAGATTCTATCAAGCATTGATATTCCTTGGTCAGAGCCATTGGACATGATTGGTCAGAGCCATTGGACATGATTGGTCAAAGCCTTTAACCAACCATTCAAAGGCTTTGACCCACGTTTATTGCCTGCTTCCCCAAATTTCAGAAAGCCCACTTCTTCTTGTTATTGATATAGACTCCTTTTTGCGAGGGTCTTCTCTGCAACCGCTTACCGTCTAAAGTATACCAGGCTGACTCAATGTTGGATAGACGCAGCTGTTCCTTTGAATTTTCCCATTTCGTCAAAAGCAGCAGTTGCCCGCCCCGTGCGGCTGTCAAACAAAGGCGCATTATACCATCCTTGGATTGAAGTGCCATAAGCGTTGTACTCCATCCACCACCAGAAAAGCCCATTTACCTGCGGATGCTTGTTGAGCATACTGATAAGGTCGGATGTCACGGCTCTCTGCCCTTCCTCAGTATAAGGATAGCGGCTCGTATAGTCATAACTGGTGCCGGGGACTTGCCAAGCATACGGATAACCAAATTCCACAATCATGATCTTCTTGTCCGAGAAATTCTTCTCCAGCATCCGGATGGCTCCTTCCAAATCCCCAATCGTTCCATGGAAATAAGGATAATAGCTCAATCCGATGATGTCATAGTCGATGCCGTAATGCTTCATTTCATCATAAAAATACCGGAGAGCTCCATACCCTTTGTTGTCTTGCTGGGTCAAACTTGATACTCGCTCGACATGCAGGATGATTTGCGCATTCGGGCAAACTTCCCTGCAGGCTTTACCGGCATTCCTCAGAAGATCGGCAAAACGGTTCCAGTTTGCTTCTGGCGCATTTTTCCAACATCTGTTTTTATCATTATTGTTGGCGTCAGCCCGAGTGCCCCACAGCATGCCATAACTGATCTCGTTGCCAGTCTCTATCAGGTCTGGAGTGGCTCCGACTTCATTCAGTTGGGTGAGCACATATTTTGTGTAGCCATAGATTTTTTTCTTTAATTGGGTGTCGTTCATAGCACCCCATTCCTTGGGTGTCCATTGTTTGGCAGGGTCGGCCCAAGTGTCACTATAGTGGAAGTCAAGCATAAAGCTCATGCCTTGCGCCTTGATACGCTTTCCCAACTTCTTGACCATCTCAAGGTCTTGGCAAGCATTCGGATCTTTGTCCGGCCCTGCGTATTGGCTCGGGTTTACAAACAGGCGCACTCGCATGGCGTTCATTCCATGCGTTCGGAAGAGGGCAAGCGCAGATGAAGCGGACTTACCATCATGGTCTTTATAGATGGCTCCCGCCTCCTCGTATTTGGGTAACAAGGAAATGTCTCCACCCACAAAATTCTGCGCATTGGCAATACCACTGATAGCAATGGCGACTATGGAACACACCATTTTGAGTTTTCTTCGAATCATAGGATTGATATTTTAGTTTGGGCAAGCGCCCTTGACGGTTACAACATGTATCCCACGTATAGGATGGCGTTCCAAGCAAAGAGATAAAGCGTCAGCAACAGGGTGAGGACCCTGAGCGGCAAGCGCCAGCGCGTGGCCTCCGCGCTCCGGGACAGGTAGGCCATGGCGATGGGTATGACGAAGAGCCAATGGGGCGACATGATATAGACCTCATTGAGACCGAAGCCCAAGACGAAATGAATGACCATGTCGAAACCGAAGAACGACATGACGAGCCACATGTAGCGACTCCGCCGGCCACACCAAATGCCCACGATGAACAGCAAGGCCACCACGCCCTCCACAACATAATTCCATATCCACCGGTAGTTGACAATGACCGGACGATTGACCAACACGTCCAGGAGCGTATAGTCCTGGTGCAACTGGATGGGCTCACCGAAGATGTTCTCCACCAGCGAAGAGTCGCGCGGCGTGGAGATGTCGGTCCATGAGCCGAACTCCGACTGGTTGATAGGCTTGCCCTTGTGCAGGTTCCATGCCTTTTTATGGTCACGCACATACTTGGCCCGCACCTTCTGCTTGATGACCTGGTTGACGGCCTGGGCTATCTGCGCGCTGTCCTTCAGCTGCGTCGTGTCCTTGAAGGCCTTTGCAATCTTCTCCCTGTCGTGTTCCGCCTTGACCTGCTTTTGCTCCTGGCGGGCCAGGTAGTTGGGCTTCTCAAAGGTCTTCCACTCCTGCCGGGCTGCCACCCACATGATGGCCGACGGGATGATGACGGCCAATATCAAGTTACCCGGGCGCCAAAACTTCTTGCCGTTGACAAAGAGGTTGGCCAGGAAGACCTTGATGCCATTGTTGAGCGAGATGCCCGCCGTGATGAGGAAGAAGAGCACCGTCTGCCACTTGGTGTAAAAGTGATGGGCCTTCATCTTCTTGCCAGCCACATAGAGCGTGAGGATGAGCATGAACATCGACAGGCAGAAATGGTCGGGCACGCTGCAAACGACCATCGTGTAAGCGAAAGAGAAAAGGAAGGCGGTGAGCAAAGTGGCGTCAGCCTGATGCAGGCCTATAATCTCGCGCAAGACGCGAAACAAGAACACGGCGCTGTAAACACAACAGAACGTCAGGATGACAGCCATGACCGCCATGTCGCAGTTGACACCCGTCAGGGCCATGAGCCCCTGGTTGACTTGGCTGGGTATCCACATGAAGAAGGCCAGCAACGGGTGGCGGTAGATGTTGTAGCCCGTACTCCAGTCGGTGAGCACGAGATAGCTGATGGGGTCATAGCCCGAGATGTGAAACACGCGAATGACCACCTTGCGGTAGTTGTCGGTCACCTGGCTTAGGTCGAGCCAATAGGCGCACATCACCAACGCGTTGGCCAGCACGCCATAAGCCAATGCGCCGAGGGCCACCCAGCGCTCCTCGCGCTTGACGCGGAAGATGTAGAAAGGGTTCTGGAGCCGCTCCTGCTTGAGGAAATAGCGCACCAGGAGGAAGTTGACCGGCACGCAGACCGCAAACATAGGCAGGGGCGCCAACGACTTGCCCACACCCCAATGGATGAAGAGATTGAGCATGAGCAACTGCAACAGGTAGTTGACCACATGGCAAAAGGCAAAGGCCAAGCCCCGTCCCGCCGTCGCCTTCACGCGGAAAGTGAAGCGCGTGGAGGCCACGAAATTGAAAAGGAAACTGACGATGTAGGCCACCGTGTTGGCCACATTGACCCCACAGTGGGCCCCATGGACCATCAACAGGTAAGCCACATACTGTATGGCGACGGCCACCGTGCCCACGATGCCAAAGCGAAGAATCTCGCCGAGGCGTTCGCGCCGCTTATTGTCTGAAGGGTTTGTAATGTCGTTCATCTGCAAATTCTAACATTTCCTTGTCGCCCCGGCTGTCACCGTAGGCAATGATGTAATACTTGTCGCGGTTGCGCTCGAGGTCGGGCATGGCCTCCTTGAGCCGCCTCACCTTCTCCGGGCCGTAGCAGTTGGGGGTCGTGAAACGCCCTGTCAGCCTGCGGTCATCCACTTCGAGCTGTGTGCCGAGCACACATACCGTGTCGGGGAAGAACTGCTTCACCCAATTTTCTACGCTGGCGCTGACCACAAAGACACGCAAGCGCTGCCTCAAGGCCTTGCGAAGAGCCTTCATCCCCTCCCTGCGAATCACCTCCGGGCAATCATGTTTGAAGCCTTCACAATACTCAGCGAAGTCGCTGTCCCACTCGCCGCGGAAGTGCCAGGCGAAGAGCTTCTCCTTCGTTCGTCCGTTGTCACACAAGTGAAGCTTCATCAGCAACAGCCTGGGCAGGAACAACAACAGGCTCAGCCACAACTTCCATGGGCCGTTGACATAACGGATGAACTGCAAGAACGTGTCGTGATAGGTGATCGTTCCGTCAAAGTCGAAAACGCATATGATTTCTTTCCATTGTCATGATGAGATTGGGGTAATTGGAAATATCTATCGCGCGCCGCCAGTCTTTCCGTTCATCCCACATAGATGATGAGGATGAAGGCGATGAGCCACGCCAGCACATCGAATTGCACGAAACGGTCGCGCAACACCACCTTCGTGGGGTCGCCGCTCCGCTTGCACACCACGGCTATTTGCATGTAGCGCAACAAGCCCACGAGCACAAAGATGCTCGTCAGGTAGAGCTTGTCGGTGTGGAAATTGCTCATCACCTCTGGGCTCACGGTGTACATGATGTAACACACCAGCGTGACAGAGGCCGTAATGGTCAACGCCTGGTCCATGAAGGTGGCGTTGTATTGGCTGGTGTTCTTGCGCGGCGCCTCGCCTGTCCGCTCCATGCGGAGCACGTCGTCGCGTCGCTTGGCAAACGCCATGAAGAGCGTGATGAGGAACGTCATGAGCACAATCCAGTGACTCAGTTCGATGCCCACGGCCTCGCCGCCCGCCAACATGCGCAGCACAAAGCCGAAGGCCACGACGCAAACGTCGATGATGGCGTATTGCTTCAGCTTGACACAATAGGCCAGGTTGAGCAGCCAATAGAACACCACGACGTAGAGCGTGGGCGAGACACACGAAGGCTCGGGCAGCGCCAAGCCGTCCGCGGACAACAGATTGACGGGCGCCATGACATCCAAGAGGGGCAACAGGAAGGTCAGGGCCACGCTGATGGCAATCGTCAGTGCCATCAGTCCGTAAGCCTGCGCCACGCTGACGGCGCCGCTGGCCACAGGCCGGTGACACTTCTCGGGGTGTCGACGGTCGTCGGCCACATCATGGATGTCGTTGAAGCAATAGATGCTCGATGCGGCAAAACTGAATGAGAAGAAAGCCACCACTCCCGCCAACAGCGCATGCATATCAAGCAATGCCCCGCCAAAGAGCACTGGGGCAAAGACAAAGAAGTTCTTGACCCACTGCGAGGGCCGCAAGAGCCGCAGCATGGCGCTCACCTTCTTCTCAGGAGACGCGGATTGAAAGCTTTGTTCACTCATGTTGTCTAATCCTTTTGCAAGGGTTGTTTTGTCTGGTTGTAACCAAGATGCAAAATTAGTTAAAATAATTCTTTCACGCTCCCTTTTCCCCATCTTTTAACAAATCGTGCCCATACCAGGGCTTCCGCACGGCGTGAGCAGGCAACTTCTCTCAGCGGTTCAGCCACCGATGGGTCAACCACCCGACAGCCTTGCTCAGCGCCCAGGCCAGCGGCAGGGTGACGAGGAGACACACCAGGAACGTGGGCCAGTAGGTCCAGGCGCGCGGCAACTTGTCGAGCACGAAGTGGATGTGTATGAGATAGCACTCCAAGCTCAAGGCGCCAACGAAGGCGAAGACGCGGTTCACACAGTGGGGCAGTCGCCGGAAGATGCGGTTGAGGAGCAGGATGACGGTCACCGTGAGCGGTATGTAGAGCATGCGCTCTACGAAGAGGGGAAACTGACCGTGCCGCACCTGCTCGAGAAAGACACTCGACAGCAGCGCCATGATGAACATAATCCACAGCATCCAGACGCCCTGGCCGTCGATGGTGCGCTTCTGCCGCACCATCTCTCCCATGTTGATGCCGATGAAGAAGATGGGCACGCGGCTCCAGAAGATTTCCAGGTGTCCCACCGCCTGGTGTATGGGTGTCACCCATTGCACCAGGATGCACCACATGATCATGACCACGGGCAGCCACCGGTAGATGGGGTGGCGCCGGATGAGCTCCATGTAGGGCGGAGCGAAGAGGTAGAGGGCCATGATGGCGGGAATGTACCAGAAGTTGAGCTCGTCGTGCAACCAGAAGTTCCAGTTCAGCGTAATCTCCATGAAGAGATTGAGCCCGGAGGCGAAGTCGCGCACGGGGATGCGTGGGATGTAGTAGAGGCAAGCCACGATGAGCCACGTGGGGTAGATGCGCACCAGGCGCCGGGCATAGAATTGGCGGTACGACGGGCGCTTCACCCATGAGAACCACAGTCCCACCCCACTGAGGAAGAGGAACATGTCGACGCCGATGTTTCCCATGCGGCGCAGGCCGAAGAATAGGTCAGTGCGTTCCAGGTCGACATGGAAAAGCATGATGAAGAGCATGGCCGCCCCCATCAGTTCGCCGCGGAAGCGGCTGATGTTCTGTAGTTCGATGTCGGGAATTCTCATGGACACAAGTGGAAATTGCTCAATTACATTTGCGGTTTGGGTATCTTAGTCATGACCAGTCTGATGAGCCAGGCCGCTCCGATGGCGGCTATGACATAGAGGAGCAGGCCCGTGTAGACGTCGCCGTGGCGCGAGATGGGGATGAACACCTTGCGCAACACGGGGTGGATGACAAACAGCGCCGCCGAGATGTCGCCCATCCACACCAGCGCGTCCATCAGCCAGGAGCCTACGGCGGTATTGACCGTCAATGCGATGACCTTCACCAGGTAGACGCAGAACACGCAGACCACCAGCGGCGCAAGCGACCACATGAAGAAGTTGCCGCTCATCCAGAAGACGAGGAAGCCACAGACCACCAGCGATCCCACCAGGCTCAGCGTGTTGAGACGGGTGAGGATGACGCGGTCGCCGTAGCGGGCAAAGAGCAGCCCAAGCCCGAAAGGCAACATACCGCCCATGAAGTTGTAACGATACCAGTTGAGCGGTTCGCCCTCAGGCGCCATGACAAGCTGCACGCCGAGGCACACCACCATGGCACCCACGGTCCATCCCCAGTGCCGCTTGTAGAGCACGAGGCGATAGACGATGTAGAGTTGGAGCATGAGGCCGAAGAACCAGAAGGGGCCTGGCCAGATGTTGTGGTCGGGATCGGGCAACAGGTTGTTGACCATGGCCAGCTGCGCCACCACCTGTGTGAGCGTGTAGTGCCAGCGACCGGGGGTGATGGCGTCGATGACCGTGAAGCTCACAAAACCCACAAGCATCATGCTGAAAAGCTTCTTCCAGTGGTACTTCACAAACCTCCAGGGGGCCACATACATGCTTCGCCCATACTTCAGCTCCAATCCGTAGGCGCTGAGGAAGAGAAACACGGGCACGCCATAGTGTCCGAAAAACGAGATGAGGTGGGCGGCCAACAAGTTGTCGGGACTGGCCACGACCGCCGTGAGCCAGTCGACGTTGTGCTGCGAGTAAGTGTATTCGTTCTCCTTCACCACAGGGCCCAGCCAGTGGCAGTAGTTGTGGAGGAAGATGCCGATGATGGCGAGGCCGCGCAGGGCGGCGCACTCGGCGCGGGAGAGTAGTCCGTCATTCATGTTTTTTGTCGTTAAGCGCATGGCCGCGAAGGGCATCGTAGTCGGCGCTGTTCTTCAATATGCGGGGCCTCATGGCGTCGTAGTCGGGCGACAGGAGGTTGTACCGGTCGTGATAGTCTTTCGACCCGATACCGGCCAGCCACACCAGCATGTGCGGCAGGGCATCGGTCATGAAGCGCTTGTCCTTGGCGTCCTTGATGGCCTTGAATACCTTGGGGTGGCTCACGGCGTAGCGGTGTGAGCAATAGATCCAGAAGGGCACCTCAAACTCATAGTGGGCCAAAGGCCAGTCCACTTGCGCGCTATGGTTGCGGCAGATGAATCCTCTTCCGGGCTCATAGCATTCCTCGCCGTGGTCGGGCATGTAGATGACGATGGCGTCCTTGTTCTCAAAGCGCGAGATGATGGCGTCGACGATCGAGTCGTTGTAGTGTACGGCATTGTCATAGTCCGCCAGGATGCGCCGTTGCTTGAGGCTGAGGTCGGGGCGCCGTTCCTGGTAGGCCTCTGAGCCGAACACGCGCTGGTTGTTTGGGCATCGCGTGCGGTAGTTGACGTGCTGTCCGATGAGATGGAAGATGACGAGGTTGTTGGCCGAGTCGCCCTTGAGCTTGATTTTGCCGTCGGCGACCAGCTGGTCGTAGTCCTTGAGCAGTCCCTCGTCGAAGCGGTGGGTCCGCTGGTTGCGCAGGTCAAACTGGGCGGCGCTGAGTGTGGGGTCGTTGAGAAAGAAGCCACCGGAGAAGTCGTAGACGGCCTCCTTGGCCTTGGGCAAGAACTGGTTGGTGAGGAATGTCACGCGGTAGCCTGCCTTGCGGAAGAGCTCGGGGAAGAGCGGATAGTCGCACCACTCGCCTTTCTCACCGACGACGTGCATCGAAAGAATGTTCTTGAAGACAAAGCTCGTGAGGTTCCAGCAGGTCACCACATCGCTGAAACGCGTGAGCAGGCCACTCTCCTCGCGCCTCACCTGGCGGGGCGTGGTCTTGAGATAATAGCCATATTGCTGCGAGTGTTGCTTGCCGTAACTCTCGCCGATGATGAGCACGATGGTGGGCGAGCGGAACGTGCAGGAGTCGACCGTGACGCGCTGTGCGGCGGCGATGCACTGCCCCACCTGCTTGCCGGCCAGCCGGTTGCTGTTCCAGCTGAACACGAGACGATAAATGGGTAGGTACATGTTGCCACAGTCTTTCTGCGTGAGCAGGTGCTCCACGGTGCCGATGGTGCTGGCGGTCATGAGTTGGGTCATGCCCACCTTGTTGTGGAAACTGGTGCAGGCGCTCACCACGAGCAGCACGGCCACGGCGCAAGCGCCCACAGCCTGCGCCCGCCAACGCTCCAGGCACTCGGCTTGCCGGTCGGCCCAAGCCTGCCAACTGGCCTGCCTGCCACGGCCCACCAGGCGCCACACATGGCGGCGGGCGGCCCACACGCCATGCAAGACGATGAGCAGCAGCACCCAGCCCACAGGCGAGAACACCACGTCGGGCGAGAGATAAGAGTGCAGGAACTCGCTGGCCTCTCGCGCGTCGGTCTCCGCCACCAGCAGCAACATCGTCGGGGTGAGGGTCGAACTGAATTTCCAGAAACAATAGACGTCGACCACTGCCACGGCATAGAGCACCACATAGAGCGCCCGCCGCACCCATGTGCGC
>DAIOEQ010000006.1:9536-12983 GCA_036746215.1 Prevotella sp. | reverse complement strand
GGCAAGAGTGTCAGCACCACACACGTAGCGTAGGTGTCAAGAAAGAGCTCCAGGAAGAGGTTGTCGTAGAGATGGGCGCTCCGCCAAGGGGGCAACGTCAGCACCGCGCAGAGCACCCCAAGCGCATACATCATCACGAAAAACGTGCCGTTTGCCACGAGGGGGCGTATCAGCCCGCGAGCTATCTGTCTAATGGTTTTCATCCGTTGTTTCTTGTTTTGCCTTGCTTCAATAATTGTGCAAATATAAGAAATTTAAACCATTGCGACAAATCTTCGCGTGTCTTAGTGAATGTTTCAACACCTATTTATGAAAAAGACATGAGTTTCCAATGGAAATGGTCAAACTCCACAGCCTATGACATGGGTGGGCTTCGCCAATCGTTGACATCCGCCCCCGTCACTCCCGCAGTTGCTTCATGTAGTCTTTTGGAGTCATGCCTGTTGCCTTCTTAAACGCCACGAGGAACGGGTTGCGGCTCTTGAAGCCACACCGCTCGGCCAGGGCGGTGATGGTGAGGTTGCGGTTGGCAGGCTGTTGGGCCAACTGCTTGAAGGCCTTGACGCGATACTCGGCTATGAAGTCGTAGTAGTTGCGATGGAGCTGCAGGGAGAAGAGTTGCGAGAGCGTGTGGGTGGAACAGCCGAGCGCCTTGGCCAGGTCGGCCATCTGCAGGTCGGGGTTGAGATAGGGGCGTTCCGTCTCCATAAGCCGCAGCAAGGCCTGTTGCAGCCTTCGGCCCTCCTTCTCGTCAAGACGGCTCTTCTGGTATTTCTCGGGTTGTGGCGCAAGGCGCTTCCAGAAGTAAGGCTTCTGGTAATGTCGGCACCACAACACGTGGCCCACCAGCGCCGCCAGCAACAACATGACCACGAGGACGAGGATGGCCGTGGCAGTCAGGGGCACGTCGACCACCAGGCTGCCGCTCATCTCTGGCATGCCGACAGCCTCGATGCGGAGCGTGTAGCGACCGGGCCACAGGCCGTGGTAGGTGATGGTGTGCGACCGGTCGGCCAGTCGCCACGTGCTGTCGTGACCTTCCAGGCGGTAGCGGAACGCCAAGTCGCGGGTGTTGCCGAAGGCGAGCGGCGTGAACCGCGCCGTGAACTCACTGTTGTGGCGGCTCAGCGTGAGCAGGCTGTCGAGCAACACGCCGTTGACCTCCTGGGGCGTGAACCAGTGGTCGGTCTGTATCTCCGACAGTGTGATGGGAATGTGGCGGAACCGCGTGCGGCTGATGTTACTGAGCTTGGCATAGACCAGTCCGCCATTGGTGGCGGCCCAGTAGGTGTCCGTCGACGGGTCAATCCAGATGGCGTGCGACTGAAACTGCGAGTTGACCAATCCATCGATATGTCCGAACCTGCGCACCTGTGCGCCCGGTCCCACGAGGTAGATGGCGTCGGAACAGGTTACGATATATCGCCTGGGGCCAAAGGGCTGGAGGTCGAGGATGACCTGTCCTGTCCCCAATGTCTCAAGGGTGAGGGTGCGGAGACTGCCGTTAGTGGGGTTGAGCACGGCCGGACGGCCATTCTGCGGAATGAAGAGCACACGCCCGTCGGCCAGGCTCTTGACACTCTGCAACAGGCCCAGCCTGACCACCTGCGGCAGCATGCCTGCCGTGGTCACCATGCGCTGGTCGGGATTCCACACACATTGGCCGCCGGCGGTCGACACCCATCCGCGTCCGTCGCGCGACAAGCCCATGCAGAACACCTCATTGTCGGGCAGTTGCGAGTTGCGGGTGGTATAGAGTCGCAGCGAGCGCGAGGCGGCCTCGTAGTGGCCGAGACCCGCCGACGAGCATATCCACAGTCCGCCGCGCTGGTCGTCCACCATTTCGTAGATGTTGGCGGTCGCCAACTGGGCCCACTGGGCCGACGGCATGGGCGCGAGCGAAGTGGCGCTGAGACAGTGGAGCCCGCCGCCAATGGTGCCGACAAGATAGGTGTCACCCACACGGCGGATGCACGACACAATGTCGGAGCCAAGGGTCTCGCGACCCACGCGCGCCACCGACAGGCTTGCCGCGTCGACCACATAGAGGCCACTGCGCGTGCCGAGCAGCGTGCGCGTGCCGTCGAGCAGGAAACTGCGAACCGCATGGTCGGCACTGTCGAACACGCCCGGTAGGGCAAACGTGTGGAACACCCCGCGGTTCAGGAAGCTGTAGTCGACACCAAAAAACTTGTATCCTATCCAGTCGTTGCCCGCTTCGTCGCGGCTGAACACGACGGCGTTGCTGAGGCGGGTGCGGGTGACACCAGCCAGTGAGGGCATGGGCTGACTGGTATAGCGGTGCGTCACCTGGTGGTTGCGGAGCGACAACTCCACACAACCGTCAAACGAGGTGGCGGCCAACAGGTGGCCATGGCCATCGGCCGACAAGCCGGTCACCCCGTGTATGTCACTGGAGAAAGAGGAGAACCGGCGTGTCTTGGGATCGAAGACGAGGATGCCTCGCTCGCGCGTCCCTATATAGATGAGTCCCCGGGCGCTGGTTATCGAGGTGGGATGGGCGCCAGTCCAGGGGGCGGGCAGGCGGTGGAAGGTCATGGCCTCGGGCTTGCTGACAGGTGCCTCAGCGAGCTGTTGACCTGTGAGCAGATAGAGACGCCGCCCGCTAAGAGCCAGTCGCCACACGGCGTGGTTGGCCGCCGACTTGCGGGCAAAGATGTTTACCACCTCCACCTTTTCATTCCTCATCCGGAAGAGCCCTTGCGACGTGGCGATGAAGAGGTCGCCATCGGAGGCGCGCGCCATGTCGCTGACCTCCACGTCGATGACATCACGGTGCACGCGACGGATGGAGAGCCTGCGGCGGTCGAGCTGCCACAGGCCAGCCTGGTTGCCCAGGAGCAACATCTCGCCGTCCTGCTCGACCATCACGTTGACGGCCATGTTGCGCTGGGCGTTGCCCTGGGGGAAGTCGATGTTGAGGATGTTGGTGCCGTCGAAGCGTGACACGCCCTGGTCGGTGCCGAGGAACACAAAGCCGTAGCGGTCGCGCAGCACGCTCGTCACCGACGCACTGTGCAGTCCGTCTTCTTGGGTGAGCGAGCCCAACTGCCTCGTTTGGGCCAAGAGGCACAAGGGCAACGTCAGGAGTGTCAACAACAGGTTTTTCAGTCTCATGCGCTTTAGGGTTACGATGTGGGAGGGTATGGGATGTCGAAGGGAGGGTCGTGGGATGTGGCGTGCTATCGGTTGCCGTTACGTATGTTGCGCGGGTGGTGTGTCAGCACCTCCTCGCGGAGCGACTCGTCGTCCATGTGGGTGTAGATTTCCGTGGTCCCGATGTCAGCGTGCCCGAGCAGCACCTGGATGACGCGCAGGTCAGCGCCCCCACGAAGCAGCGCCGTGGCGAAGCTGTGGCGCAAGGTGTGTGGCGAGATGGTCTTCTTGATGCCGGCGGCCTCGCCCAGCCGCTTGATCATGATGAGT
>DAIOEQ010000006.1:1511-9445 GCA_036746215.1 Prevotella sp. | reverse complement strand
AACCGCAGGTTGACCAGTTCGCTGACGCGCAGGCCACAGGAGAAGAACACCTCCACGATGGCCCGGTTGCGATGGCCCTCGGGCGAGGTGAGGTCTACGGCCTCCTCGAGCCTGTCCACCTCCTCCGTCGACAGGTATTCGGGGATGTGCCGGGGCAGATGGGGCGACTCAAGCAGTTCCGTCGGGTCGATGTCGAGATAGCCGTCGATGACCAGGTAATGGTAGAACGACCGCACACCGCTGAGGATGCGCGCCTGGCTCTTGACCCCGATGCCACGCTCGTGGAGCCAAGCGGCAAACTGCTCCAGGTCGTCAAGTTTCACGTCGAGGGGCGTGAGCTGTCGCTTGGCGAGGTGGCTGAACAGCAGGTCGATGTCGTGGCGATAAGCGTCAAGGGTATTGGGCGAGTAGCTTCGCTCCAGTTTCAGGTAACGGACGTAGCGGCGCACAAGCTCGCCCAATGTGGCCTCGCCCGCTCGCTCATTGCCCAATTTTGTCGCCGAATTGCTTTGCCCTTTATCCATTTTCGCTTACCTTTGCATCAGAGAGTGTGCCGACGGCGGGGCGTGAGCGTGGCCACGCGCCGGCTTTCAGCACATTTATCAAGGCAAAATTAGCGAAAACGAAGGAAAAGACCAAGGAAATGAAGAAAATTCAGATTATCAACGGGCCCAACCTCAACCTGCTCGGAAAGCGCGAGCCGGGCATCTACGGCAAGAGTTCGTTTGAGAGTTACCTGCCCTCATTGCGTGAGCGCTACCCCGATGTGCAGGTCGACTATTACCAAAGCAACATCGAAGGGGAGCTCATCGACAAGATGCAGGAGGTGGGCTTCAGCTATGACGGCGTCGTGCTCAACGCCGGCGCCTACACCCACACGTCGATTGCATTGCTCGACTGCATACGCTCGCTCCGCTGCCCCGTGGTGGAGGTCCACATCTCCAATGTGCACCAGCGCGAGGAGTACCGCCATCACTCCATGATTTCGGCGGGCTGCAAGGGGGTGATCTGCGGCTTCGGCCTCGACAGCTACCGGCTGGCCGTGGAGGCACTGCTCGCCGACAACGCGCCACAGGAGGGCTGAGGCGATGACCATCGACGACTACATCCTGGCTCACATCGAACCGGAGGGCGACTACCTGCACCGCCTTTGGCGCGCCACCAACATACACACCATACATGGACGCATGGTGAGCGGACACCTGCAGGGGCGCTTGCTCAAGTTGCTGGTGCTCATGCTCAAGCCCCGTCGCATCTTGGAGGTGGGCACGTTCTCGGGCTACTCGGCCCTCTGCATGGCCGAGGGACTGAAGCAGCTCCACCTGGCGGGCTTGTCGAAAGGCGACGGCACAGACGGCGAGGCCGGACGGCCCATGCTCTACACGTATGAGATCAACGACGAGATGGAGGACTTCACAAGGCCGTGGATTGAGCAGTCGCCCGTGGCCGACTACATCGACTTCCGCATCGGAGACGCCGTCGCGGAGGCCCCGAAGCTCGGACTGACCTTCGACCTGGCCTTTCTCGACGGAGACAAGCGCACCTATGTCGAGGCCTATGAGGCCCTGTTGCCCCTCATCAGCGCGGGCGGAGCCATCCTCGCCGACAACACCTTGTGGGACGGTCACGTGGTGGACCCCGCCTATGACCACGACCACCAGACCGTCGGCATACGCCGCTTCAACGACCATGTGGCCGCAGACCCGAGGGTGGAGAACGTCATCCTGCCCGAACGGGACGGCATGACGCTCATCGTGAAACGGTGAGCGTGAAGGCGGCATGGCACCCGCCATCTGCGTTAAATCATCCAAAAATCAGCAATATTTGATTTTAATGACGGCTTTTTCGACTTCCCAACAGGGGTGATTCTCGTTTCTTTGTTGTATCTTTGCAAGAGATAGGCAGCGCTCGGCAATTCGAACAAGTTTGACAGCCCTCCGCTCTTGCACTATCCTCACGTAAAACAGGTTGCGCCCTAAGGGTGTGACGGCGCAAATATGCATAATAACTGAAAACAAACATAGACTATGAGAAAAATCATTCTGGCGGCCCTTGTGGCTTTCGCCGCCCTCGGCGCACAGGCCAAGGGCTGGACGACGGAACAAGTGGACGCCACCATCGCCAAGGTCAACGACTATTGGCAGCAGCACAACAAGGCGGAGGTGCGCTCCTTCTGGGACAACGCCGCCTACCACACGGGCAACATGGAAGCCTACAAGCTCCTGGGAAAAGCCGAGTGGCTCGACTACAGCACACGCTGGGCGGAGCACAACCGCTGGATGGGCGCCACGGAGGCCGACCCTGCCAAGTGGAAGTATCGCAACTACGGCGAAGGCCAGCAGTATGTGCTCTTCGGCGACTGGCAGATCTGCTTCCAGACCTACATCGACCTCTACTGGATTGCCAACGCCCAAGGTGGCTCAGCGCGCAACGAGCGCATGGTGCAGCGCGCCAAGGAAGTGATGGGCCATGAGGCCTATTCCAAGGCACACGACTACTGGTGGTGGGCCGACGCGCTCTACATGGTGATGCCCGTCATGACCAAGATGTACAAACTCACCGGAGACCGCCAGTATCTCGACAAGCTCTACGAAAACCTGCTCTATTCCGACAGCATCATGCTCGACGAGGAGACGGGTCTCTACTTCCGTGACGGCAAGTATGTCTACCCCAAGCACAAGACGGCATCGGGCAAGAAAGACTTCTGGGCCCGCGGCGACGGATGGGTGCTGGCCGGACTGGCCAAGGTGCTGCAGGACATGCCTGCCGACTATGCCCACCGCGACTTCTTCGTGAAAAAATACCAGCGCCTCGCCGCGGCCGTGCAGCAGTTGCAGCAGAAGCAGGGCTACTGGACCCGCTCCATGATGGACCCAGAGCAGGCACCCGGCCCCGAGACCAGCGGCACGGCATTCTTCACCTATGGCTATCTTTGGGGTGTCAACAACGGCTTGCTCAGCGCCAAGCAGTACCGCAAGACCATCGACCGCGCATGGAAATATCTCACCGAGACGGCGCTCCAGGCCGACGGAAAGGTGGGCTATGTGCAGCCCATCGGCGAGAAAGCCATACCCGGACAGGTGATAGACAAGAACTCGCAGGCCAACTTCGGCGTGGGCGCGTTTCTCCTTGCCGCCTGCGAGTATCATCGTTACTTAGCCAAACAGAAATAACTAAAAACAATAACACATGAGAAAAGCATTGTTCATTACAGCCATGGCAGCCATGGCTCTCAACCTGAGCGCCGCCCGAGTGAAAAAGGCGGCTCCCGTGGAGCAGATGCCCACATGGACCGAATGGCACGACCTGCAGGTCAATGCGGTCAACCGCTACCCGTTGCGAACCAACTTCTTCGCGTACGAGAACGAGCAGAGCGCCCTCGCTGGCGACATGACCAAGTCGGCCAACTACCTCTCGCTCGAGGGCGCATGGAAATTCAACTGGGTGGCCAACGCCGACCAGCGACCCACCGACTTCTACAAGGCCGACTACGACGACTCGGCCTGGAAGACCATGCAGGTGCCCGGCATCTGGGAGATGAACGGGTATGGCGACCCTGAGTACGTCAACGTGGGCTTCGGATGGAGATACATGTTCAACGGCCAAGACTACTTCAAGGGATTCAAGAAGGAATATAAGGTGACCGAGGACAGCGTTCCCGTGCCCATCACCGACAACCATGTCGGCACGTATCGCCGCGTCATCGAGGTGCCGGCCGGCTGGAACGGCAAGCAGGTCGTGGCCCACTTCGGCTCCGTCACGTCCAACATCTACCTCTTTGTCAACGGCCACTTCGCCGGTTACGCTGAGGACAGCAAGGTGGCCGCCGAGTTCGACATCACCAAGTTTGTGAAGCCCGGCAAGAACCTCATCGCCTTCCAGACCTTCCGCTGGTGTGACGGCTCATGGGATGAGGACCAAGACTTCTGGCGCCTCTCGGGCGTGGCACGCAACTGCTACCTCTTCGCCAAGAACCCAGCCATACAGGTAAGCAACGTCAAGATTACCCCGGACCTGCTCAACGACTACCAGGACGGCGAGCTGCTCATCAACGTCAACGTGAAGGGCAACCCCATCATCGACTTCCAACTGCTCAACGCCAACGACCAGGTGGTGGGCAAGTCGTCGGGCAGCTTCCACAACATGAGCACCGGCTCGGCGCGTTTCACCGTCCGCAACGTCAAGAAGTGGACGGCCGAGACTCCTTATTTATATACGCTCCTCGCCATTGTCAAGGACCGCAAGGGCAACGTCGTGGAGGTCATCCCGCAGAAGGTGGGCTTCCGCAAGGTCGAGATCAAGAACAGCCAGTTGCTCGTCAATGGCCAGCCTGTGCTCATCAAGGGCGCCGACCGCCACGAGATGGATCCCGACGGAGGTTATGTCGTCACCCGCGAGCGCATGATCCAGGACATCAAGATCATGAAGCGCCTCAACATCAACGCCGTCAGAACCTGCCACTATCCCGACGATCCCGTGTGGTATGACCTCTGCGACGAGTATGGTCTCTATGTCACCGCTGAGGCCAACCAGGAGAGCCACGGCTTCGGCTATGGCCAGAACTCGCCCGTTGTCACCAAGACCTTCGCCAAGCAGATCCTGGAGCGCAACCAGCACAACATGGAGATGCAGTACAACCACCCGTCGGTCATCGTGTGGAGCCTCGGCAATGAGACCGACAACAGCCAGAACTTCGTCGACGCCTACAACTGGATCAAGAGCCAGGACAAGAGCCGTCCCGTGCAGTATGAGCGCGGACTGTGGGGCCATGGCGACGATTCGGAAATCTTCTGCCCGATGTATTACAGCCACGACGCTTGCGACAAGTATGCCAAGAACGCCGACCAGAAGCGCCCGCTCATCCAGTGTGAGTACAACCACACCATGGGCAACTCAAGCGGTGGTTTCCTGGAGTACTGGGAGCTCATCCGCAAGTATCCGAAGTACCAGGGCGGTTACATCTGGGACTTCGTGGACCAGGCGCTCCACCGCCAGCCCAACTTCAAGGCTTCGCGCAGCGTGGCCGACTACGAGGCTATCTCAGCCAAGCTTGATCCGGGCACAGGCAACATGTCGCCCGTCTACACTTATGGTGGCGACTACAACAAGAAGGACGCCTCTGACAACAACTTCAACTGCAACGGCATCATCGGCCCCGACCGCCAGCTGAACCCGCACGCCTACGAGATCGCCTATGTCCACCAGAACATCTGGGCCGAGCCCGTCGACCTTGCCAAGGGACAGGTCTCTGTCTACAATGAGTATTTCTTCCGCGACCTGAGCAACTATGAGCTCGTGTGGACCCTGCTGAAGGACGGCAAGGCCGTCCAGAACGGCAGCGTGGCCCAGCTCAACGTGAAGCCCCAGCAGAAGGTGAACGTCACGTTGCCTTACACCGTGCCCGCCGAGGGCGAGGTGATGCTCAACATTGAGTTCCGCCTGAAGAGCGCCGAGCCTCTGATGAGCGCGGGCCAGGTGGTGGCTTACCGCCAGTTGGCTGTCCGCGAGGTGAAGCCCGTGGCCGCCCAGCAGCCCGCACAGAAGGCCAAGCTGAAGCTGACCGACGACAAGAAGAACGGCGTCATCAGCGTGGGCGTCAAGGAGCAGTTTGACATTGTGTTCGACAAGGCCACCGGCCTGCTGAAGACCTACAATGTGGCTGGCAAGAGCTTGCTGCCTGAGGGTGGCACGCTGCGTCCCAACTTCTGGCGCGCCGTGACCGACAACGACATGGGCGCGGGCTTGCAGGGCCGCTTCAAGGCTTGGCGCAACCCGGCCATGAACCTCACCTCCGTCTCTTCCGAGAAGGTCGGCAAGGTCGGCGCCCGTGTGGTGGCCACCTACGACATGCCTGACGTGAAGGCCACGCTGACCCTCACCTACGACATCGACGGCGAGGGAGCCATGACCGTCTCCGAGCAGATGAAGACCACGCCCGACGCCAAGGTCAGCGACCTGCTGCGTTTCGGCATGGTGATGGACCTCGCTTACAACATGGACCAGAGCGAGTTTTACGGTCGCGGCCCCGTGGAGAACTACATCGACCGCAAGGCCAGCCAGAACGTCGGCATCTACAAGCAGACCGCCGACCAGCAGTTCTATCCTTACATCCGTCCGCAGGAGACCGGCACCAAGAGCGACATCCGCTGGTGGAAGCAGACCACGGCCGACGGCTTCGGCTTCCTCGTGACCGCACAGGAGAGCTTCTTCGACGCCAGTGCCCTGCACTACAACATCAGCGACCTCGACGAGGGCGACAACAAGGCTCAGCGCCACTCGCCCGAGGTGCCGAAGAGCAAGTACACCGAGCTCTGCCTCGACCTGGCACAGTTTGGACTGGGTGGTGAGAACAGCTGGGGCTCATGGCCCTTGCAGCAGCACCGCTTGCCCTACAAGGACATGACCTTCACCTTCCACATCAGCCCGCTGGGCGCCAAGTAAGGAAGGCCGACACATCATAAAGTCCTTGCGGATGGCGCGCCCTCGGGCGCTCCCGTCCGCAAGGACTTTCTTTTTGCGGTGAAACTGAAACACACGAGACATCACTCGTCTCCATTCTTCTCCGCAGCCGAGAACGCGAAAAGCCACCCTGGTCAAACAACAGACCAGGGTGGCTTTTCGCGTTTTGGCTTGTGGCTTTCAGTCGTCCCGACGTGGATTACACGAAGTCCTCGCCCTTCCGCAGTTGTGTCTCGTTGACATACTTGCGTATCAAGGCCGACGAGTCTTCCTTCTTGCAGATGAGCAGCACGTTGCCTTTCTCGGCCACGATGAAGTCTTCAAGCCCGTTGATGACGCCCATGCGTCCCTTGGGCAGCTTGATGATGTTGCCGTGGCTGTTCTCAATCATCACGTCGGAGTCGATGACCACGTTGTCCTCGTCGGTCTTGGGCAGCGCCTCATAGATGCCGTGCCATGTGCCCACATCGGCCCACCCGAAGTCGCATCTCATCACGCTCACGTGGTCCGACTTCTCCAGGATGCCCATGTCAACCGACAGGTTGGGATAGGCCGTGAAGTGTTCCATCATGTAGCTGTCCTCTTCCTGGGCGGTGGCATGGTCGTTGAGCTCGTCGAGATTGCGCAACACGGGCGGCAGGATGCGCGAGAACTCCTCGCGCAGGTGGCGCACGTTGGACAGGAACAATCCCGTGTTCCATAGGAATTCGCCACTGTCCATGAACATTTGCGCAAACTCGCGGTCGGGCTTCTCCGTGAACGCCTTCACCTTGTAGACGCCTTTCTCCTGGGGCTCGCCCATCTGGATGTAGCCGTAGCCGGGCTCGGGCCGCGTGGGCCTGACGCCCATCGTGAGGAAGCTGTCGTTGGCGGCCACGAAGGCCAAGCCTTCCAGCACGTTCTTGCGGAAGGCGTCCTCATTGAAGACAAGCTGGTCTGACGGCACGGCGATCATGCACGCGTCGGCGTCGAGCTGCGAGATGCGATGGTTGGCCCAGGCGATGCTGGGCGCGGTGTTGCGATGGATGGGCTCCGCCATGATGCGCTCGCGCGGGACGTCGGGTAGCTGCCCCATCACCAAGTCGAGGTAATCGATGTTGGTGTTGACAAATATGTGTTCCGGATTGAGTATCTTCGCCATCCTGTCGTAGGTCTGCTGCAACTGCGTGCGGCCTGTGCCGAAGAAGTCGATGAACTGCTTGGGGTGCATCTCGCGGCTGCAAGGCCATAAGCGACGACCTTTTCCACCGGCAAGAATCAAGCAATAATTATGATCAACAGATGTCATAGGCTAAGTACAGATTTAAAATTTCACTATGCGAAGTTACAACAATAAAACGAGACGGCCACGCCCTTTAGTATTTATTTGGATAACTTTTTAATATTTTTACAACATCGATTTAAGGATGTTTCTAAAAGAGCCATATATAATACGATTAAGCTGATCAAAAATGTGATCTGCAGACAGCTGCTTT